>NZ_JBEOXE010000030.1:0-90997 GCF_040296485.1 Streptomyces sp. NPDC002138
ACCAAGTGACCGAGTGTGCACGAGGCAAGGCACGGAGGGTACGCATTCATGCGCCGACCGGTCCGGCGGCCTCCCCGGCCGGGGCCGCGGGCGTCAGGGACGCAGCGCGGCCCAGCTGAGCACCCCGGCGGGCAGGGGCCGTACGGTCACCTCCGCCACCAGTTCCGGCCGGTCCACCGGCCAGGCGGCGAAGCCCGCGCCGAGCGGTTCCAGGCGTACGGCGCGCAGACCGGGCAGCCCGGCGGCGCCGACGAGCGGGCTGAGCGCCTTGAAGGCCGCCTCCTTGGCCGAGAAGGCGCGCAGCAGCCTGTCCCGGGCCACCTCGCCCCGCCGGGTGACCAGCGACCGCTGGTCACCCGGACCGAGCACCAGGTGCGCCGCTTCCAGCGGCGGGACGGTGAACTCCACGTCGATGCCCAGGCTCAGCACCTCGTGGGTGCGGGCCGCGATCGCGACGGCCATCCCGTTCGCGTGGCTGATGGACCCGGTGACCCCGGGCGGCAGCCCGGGTCCACGGCCGTCGAACAGCACGGCGCCCGCTTCGATCCCGGCGTCGCGCAGCGCGCGGTGCAGCGCGCAGCGGCCGATCAGGAACTCGGAGCGGCGGGCGGGGGGCATGGTGGCCGCGAGCGCCCGTTCCGCCGCGCGGACGCCCGGCGGCGGGCCCTCGTGCAAGGAGGACGTACCGAAGCCGAGTCCTGGGAGCCGCGGCCGCTGCTGGCGCAATTGGGCCGGCAGGCTCCGCACCGGGACACCCGCAATTCCCGGCCGCACATTCCGGTGAGCGGAATAGGGGGCCGCCCGTGGGCGGTCGTGATGCGCGAGTTCCGAAGGCGAATGTCCGCTCACGTCGAGGAGGGCAACGGGAACGGGAACGGGAACGGAAACGGGAGGGCAATCGGACATAGTGCGCATTTCTCAACTTCCTTGTGCCGTAACGGCGTCGGCTGGGCCGACCGCTGGCGCGGAACAGCTCGTTATCCGCAGGTATAGAGGGGCCCATGGCGCGTTACACTCCACCGAAGCAGCGAAAATATGACGGGCCGGCCGTACGGAGGAGAGCGGATCACATGAGTGAAGTCGTGAGCGGATCGTGGCCCACGGCCGATCTGGACCCGATCAGGCGCCTCAAGGTCATCTCCGCCGCCACCAACGCCACGTCGTACGCGCAGCGGCGCTACGAGGTGCCGATCGAGCGGCTCTGGGCCGTGGCCGCCGACCTGGAGAACGAGCTGCCGCAGATCATCACCGGCCTGCGCTCCTTCACGATCACCGGCACCGACGGCGAGCGGATCTCCGCCCAGGCCGTCAGCAGCCTCGGCCACCGCGAGCACTTCGACGTCGTCCTGCGGCCCGGCTGGTGCCTGATGCAGAGCAAGGTGCTGCTCGGCGCGATGGCCGCGATCCCCGACGGATCGGGAACCACGTTCGCCTTCATGTCGGGTCTGCGCATCCCCGGGGCGTCCGCCCTGAAGAGGATCGGGCTCTTCGGCACCGAGGCCCGGGCCGATGCGCTGCTCGACCGTCTTGAGCTGCGGATCCAGGCCCGGTCCTCCTCCTGAGGCGGCCGCCGCCCTCCTTCTGGGGCGGGCGTTACTTCCAGGCCTTGCGGAAAGCGTCCCGGGCCCGGAACAGGCGTGACCTGACGGTACCCACCGGAATGGCGAGCACGTCGGACACCTCCTGCTCGTCCAGGCCCTCGATATGTCGGAGCGCGAGGACGACGCGGTGCTCCGGTGACAGCCGGCGCAGTACGTCCCCGATGTCCGCCGTCAGTTCCACGTCCACGTCGACGGCCGGGGAGTCGGCGATCTCGGCGACGACCACCCTGTTGCGCTGGGCCGCCAACCGGACCGCCTCACGGGCGGCGATGGCGCGCGCCCAGCCGAACAGGGCCGAGGCCGAACGCAGTTGGCGGAGATTGCGAAAGATCGCGATCAGCGCTTCCTGCGTGGCATCGGCGCCGTCCTCCAGCGCGATGGGGCCGCAGATCCGCCCCACGCGCGGCGCGAGGATCCCCAGCAACTCGTCCATGGCGAGCGCGTCCCCCCGCTGGGCCCGCCGCACCAGATCCTCTAGTTCTTCCTGATCCTCACCGGCAACGAGCCGTCCAGCACCTGCCACAGGGTCCCCCATCCCCCTCGCCGTCCGTCGCTACCGGGCGGCAAGACACTCACAGTCGATCCACATAAGAGTCGGTCAATTCTCACTGTGCACGAAACTCGCGAGTAACCATTCCCCCCTCTGCACGCCCCATTTGATGAGCCGTCAAATTGCTCCATTCGCGCGCCATGAGGAGAATTCCGCGCCAGGCTACCAGCCTCAGGGCACCAGGAATTCCCGCAGCCGCGGTCAACGCCACTGTTCAGCGCACCGCACTACGTCCGCGAGACACACAAGGTGAGCAATTCAGGGGGAGGCTGCACCGAATGGGTTCCGATCGGGTGCAATGTCCCACCGCCGGGCGCGTCATTCGCATCCGGCAACGCCGGGGGCCTGACCGGCCCTTCACCGCGCCGCTCCGCGGGGGACGGGTCCGCGGCGAGCGCCGACACCGCCTCGCAGCGGTGGTATCCGTCCGGAGTCCGCTCGCCCCACACGGCCGCGACGGCCGCCGTCCCGTGTGCGGCCGCTTCGGCCTGGGCGCGCTTCCCCATCACGCCCTCGGGAGCGGGTGCGACCACGAGGACGAGCGCCCACACCAGCAGAACCCCCCACCAGGGGCTGCGAGTCAGCGGGCCACGGCGCAACATGACCGCCATGCTAATCCAAATAGAAACGTTTCCGGCCAGTAGGTTTGATCATCAGCGACGTCAATCCGCTGTATGTCAAGTCCTACTGGCCGTCGTTGGTACGCCGCCCACCAGCGGTGGCACCTTCCTGACCCGACTCGGGCGGCCATCGGGCCGGCCCGCTCCCATTTCGAGCGGGTGACCGAAAACCGCTGACCGGCAGCCGCATTACGAGGACAATTGCGCCACTCGGTCGCGCGGCAACACCAGGTCGGCCATGCGCCGTTCCGGACCGCGGCGACGCAGGTACAGGTGACCGAGGAAGGCGGCCGGGCCGAAGATGACCTGGGCGGGGATGAGGGCCGGTGCGTGTCCGGTGGCCGCGGTGACGAGGTGCAGCGCGGCCACGGGCCCGACGGCGCCGAAGACGGCGACCAGCAGGATCCCGACCCGCAGCCCCGGCTTCCCGTACGCCTTGTAGGCACAGGTGGTGAACAGGGCGTACGCCAGCAGATCGCCCATGCCGACCACGGCGCCCAGGTCCTCGCCGACGCGCAGACCGGCGGCGGGGGCGAACGGGTAGCCCTGGATGGCCTCGGACAGTTCCTCGGTCAGCGGGACGACCCAGGCGAAGAAGGCGTCGTACGCGGCGAGCAGGAGGAGGAACCACGCGACGTTCTTCAGCCGCATGCCGCCCTGGACGTTGAGGTTCGTGGCGGACACGACGACCAGGCCGACGACGCAGCTGTTCGCCACCCAGTACGGCGGGGCGCTCTCGCCGAAGGCCAGGTGGGAGACGAGCACGCTCGCGATCAGGACGGCGATCAGCGCCCAGCGCAGTCGGCCGTTGCCGATGACGGGCTGGTAGCCGACGGACAGGCCGCCCGCGAACACGAGGGCGAGCACGACCGGGAGGAATCCGCCGGGCAGCGCGAGGTAGACGTACGGCAGGGCCAGGACGAAGCCCATGATCACGAAGATGTCGCGGCCGTTGAAGACGCCGACCGGCGGCCTGGCCGCGCGGACGGTGCGGAAGTAGAAGACCGCTCCGGCGCACACCGCGAGCGCCAGGACGCTGGTGACCGCGAGCTGGAAGAAGACGCTCATGCGTGGCTCCGGGTGAAGGTGTGCTCCGTCAGGTCGCAGCGGAGGGGGAAGCGCAGCGCGGCCTCCTCGTCGCTCAGCGGCAGGACCGTGACGTCGGCGTCGATGTCCCGCTCGCGCAGTCGCTCGGCCACTTCCGTGGCGGTGACCTCCTTGGCGGCGACCTCCACCTGCAGGCGGCCGCTCTCCCCCACGCGCGCCGAGTGGCGCAGCGGGAACGGCAGCCCGGGGGTGCCGTCCAGCGCCTCCACGATGTCGCGCGGGGTCACGATGCCGTCGCTGGTGCGGTGCAGCAGGCCCGCTTTGCCCAGGATGTGGGAGACCGCGGGGACGACCGCGAGTTCGCAGTCCGGCTCCCCCTCCAGCGTGCGGACCAGGTCGCCCGTGTTGTACCGCAGGACGGGCATGCACTCGCGGTAGGGGAAGTACGGGGTCACCGTCAGCTCGCCGAGCCGGCCGGGGCCCGCGGGCCGGCCCGTCTCCAGGTCGAGCACCTCCACGTACCCCGTGTTGGGGTCGAGGTGCAGATGGCGCTGGCTGCACGTACGGCCGCCCACGGGGAGCAGCTCGGTCATGCCGAAGGCGTCGCCGACGACCTCGGCCCCGAAGGTGTCGCGCAGGGCGTCCATCAGGTTCCGCGACAGCATCTCGCCGCCGCCGTAGATCGCCCGCAGTCCGAAGTCGTCGGGGCCGTAGCCGCTCCGACGCGCGGCGGTCACCAACTGCCCGAGGTAGCTGGGGGTTCCGGTGAGGATGGTGGGCCGGACGCCGTCCCGGCCGAGCAGGTGCTCGACGGACTCGTCCGGCGGGATCTGCCCCACGACATGGCACGAGGCGTTGGCGAGCCGGCACACCGCGACGTCCTCCTGCACGGCGGCCGTCGCCCGGGAGCTGAGGTTGATCTGCATCCGGTCGCCGGGGCCGAGTTCGCCGCGCAGGACCAGCGAGAGCGCGATCAGCGCGGGCCAGAGTTCCATCTCGTAGCGGGAGAGCCAGATGCGGACGGGGCGGCCGGTGGTGCCGGTGGTCTGCGTCGCCAGGTACGGGGCGCTGCACAGGAAGTCGGCGGGGCGCTCGACCAGGTCGGCTTTGCGCGTCACCGGGATGTCGGCGAGCGTCTCGACGGTGAGGGCGCCGAGGTCCACTTCGGCGAGCCGCTCACGGTAGAAGGGCGAACTCTTGGCGAGTTTGCGCGCGGTCCGCTGGAGCGCGCGGTTCTGCAGCTCCCTGCGCTCGGCCGGATCGGCGAACGGCCCGTCGGCCATCTCGTCGACGTCGTCGCCCAGCGAGCCGAACTCCTCCAGCGTGGCAAGAGCGTCGGCGACCAGCCGCTCCACGGCCCGTACGTTCAGCCGCCGGCCGAACACCATGGACAACGCCACCCGTACCTGCCGGACACCGGTCTCCAGCACTCGTGCCTCCCTTGGGTGTGACGAGGGGGTGGGGGCGGAAGCCGCCCCCACCCCCTCCTTTCAGCGCTGCGTCAGCTGGCGGAGCAGTAGGAGAAGAAGACCGACGTCATGGCACCCATGACGTACTTGAACTGCTTCGCGCTGGTCTTGATGGCGCTCATCGGGATCCTCCTTGTTTCGTTCCGGGCTGACGGCCGGTCCGGCACTCGGAAGTGCCGTACCGCTGCCGTCACTTGGCTGACAACACAGTGGCGCGATTCCGGAGGACGGGCAATGATCTAGTCCATTCAACGGACCGGTGAACGGGGGACGGCGACACCGTTCCACCCCTGAGCTGGGACGGACGGGGAGTTCTGGCACCATCCGACCGATGGGGCCAGCGTGAGACGGGGGGAACCTCTCATGGCCAGATCCGGTACAGAAGGACGTGGCGTGCTGGAGGGTGCGTTCGCGCTGATGGAGGTGCTCGCGCAGGACGACGAGGTCGGGCTGACCCGGCTGGCGGCCGGCGCCGCGCTGCCGAAGGCCACCGCCCACCGGCTGCTGGGCCAGCTGGTGGCACTCGGCGCGGTGCAGAGCCGTGAGGGCCGCTACTGTCTGGGCTCGAGGACGTTCCGGCTGGGACAGGCATGGCACCCCGCGCGTGCGCTGCGCGCGGCGGCGGCCGGACCGCTGCGTGAACTCGCTTCCATGGCAGGCAGGTTGAGCCTCAGCATTTCGGTGCCCGAGGCGGGCCACACCATCATCGTCGGCGGCATACGGGGTGAGGCGGACGACGTCCTCGCCCTGCGCCCGGGTGTCGTACTGCCGCCGGGGAGCGCGGCCGAGCTGATCCTGGCGGCGTCCACGCCCGTGGACCGGCTTCCCGAAGGCTGGACGAAAGCCACCTGGGTCCGGGAGGTCGCGCGGGCCCGCGAGGAGGGGCTCGCCTTCCAGTACGGACAGTGCGTGGGCCCGCTCTCCTGCGTGGCGGCGCCGGTGCACTGCACCTCGGGGGAGGTGGTCGCCGCCGTGGCGGCGAGCGGCCTGGACGGCAAGCAGATCGCCCCGCTCGGCGAGGCCGTGGGCCGCGCGGCGGCGATGATCAGCGCCAACCTGGGCCGCCTGCAGGTGCCCCGGGCGACGGCCAAGGCCCGGCAGCCCGCGCTGGCGCGGCCGCACTGAGCCCAAGTCCTCGCCCTCGTCAAGACCGCCTGGGAACGCGGGCCCCGGGGCGGTCGCGGGTCACTCCGCGGCGGCCCCGGGCGACAGCTCGTAGCGGGAGAAGCCGGACGTGCGCCACGTCCGCCCGTCGGGCATGACGGCCAGGGCTTCGTATCCCTCCAGCCCCTCCAGCCACGGCCGGGCATCGGGCCCGCGCGCGAAGGCGGCGGTGGCGTAAGCGTCGGTCATGGTCAGCCAGGGTCCGACGACGGTGACGGAGGCGAGCCCCACGGCGGGTGTCCCCCGGTGCGGATCGAGGACGTGGCAGCCGCGTTCGGCGGTGCCGGAGGTGGCGATGGCCAGGTCGTGGGCGGCGGTGACGACGGTGACGAGCTCTCCGGGCCCGAGCGGGTGGGCAATGCCAACGCGCCATGGCCTGGCGGGAGGTGTACCGACGCGCAGCTGGAGGTCGCCGCCGCCGTTGACACAGGTGTGGCGCGCCCCGGCGTCGTGGAGGATCCGGGACGCGGTCTCGGTCGCCCACCCCTTGACGAGACCGGAGGGGTCGAGGACCCCGCCCGCGAGGATGCTGAACCAGCCCTCGCTGACGTGCGTGGCCTGTCCGCAGAGCGAGAGGACCTCGTGCACCTCGCGGGGACAGTCGGCCAGGGTGACATCACCCCGGTCGAGACGGCTGATGGCGCTGTCGTGGCGGTAGGTCGAGAACAGCGCGTCCACGGCGTGCAGATGGCGCACCGCCCGGGCCAGGGCGCGGTGGAGCGCGGCGGTGGGGCGGTCGCGGATGTCGAAGGAGAAGACGGTGCCCATGACGTGCTCGACGTGGCGCAGGCCCCGCTCGGCGTGAGGTGTCCGTACGGTCTCAGGCACGGGCCCGGTCCAGCGCGCTCTGCAGCGACCGCGCGTAGCCCTCGCTGGTGTAACTGGCCCCGGATATCGCGTCGATGTCCGCGCTCTGCGCGTCGAGCGCCTCCTGGGTGAGGCGCGGCACGGCGTAGGAGGTGAGCTGGCGGTCACGGCCGCCGCGGTCCGGTGCCTGGAGGACCCGGACCGCCGTGATCTTCCCCTGGACGAGGGTCACGGAGACCTGCACGGCCCCGTACCGGGTGTCGACGGGATCGCCGGTGAAGGTGCCGGTGCCCGTGGGCGGACCGGCCGCGCTGCTCGCGGCGGTCTGCGGGGTCACCGTGCCGGGGCGCGGCGGCGCCGTCGCGGACGGGGCGCTCTGCTGGTGCGGTTTGAGGGAGAGCAGGGTGACGACCAGGGCGCTGATCCCGGTGGCGGTGAGGACGGCTCGGCGCATGGGGTTCTCCTCAGAACGCGAACGACTCGTGATGGATGCGGCGGCCGGGTACACCGGCGTCGCGCAGGGCGCGCACGGCGGCCCCGGTCATCCCGGGCGGCCCGCAGAGGTAGACGTCGTGCGCGGCCAGGTCCGGTACCAGCGCGTGCAGGGCCGCCGCCGTGAGCGGGGAGCGGTGGCCGGCCGGGTCGTCGAGGACGTAGTGGACCGGGCTGTGCCGGGAGGCCGCTATGGCGTCGAGTTCGCGGCGCAGCGCGAGGTCGTCGGGGCGCCGGGCGCGGTAGATCAGGGTGACGTGCCCCGGGAGCGTTTCGAACAGTGCGCGCAGCGGGGTGATTCCGACCCCGCCGGCGAGGAGGAGGACCCGGGGCGCGGTGCGGCGGCCCGCCGTGAGACCGCCGTAGGGGCCTTCCGCCCACACCCGGGTCCCGGGTGCCAGGCGGGCCAGGGCCGCGCTGTGTCCGCCGGCCGCCTTCACGGTGATGCGCAGGCGGTCGGGGTGCGGCGCCGCGGAGAGGGAGTACGGGTTGGCGGTCCACCACAGCCCGGGTGCCAGGAACCGCCAGCGGAGGAACTGCCCTGGCAGGGCGCCCAGTTCATCGAGGCGCTCGCCCGTGAGGTGCATGGAGAAGACGCCGGGGGCCTCGGGCAGGACGGCGGTGACGCGCAGCCGGTGGCGCGTGCCCGCGCGCAGCGGCACGGCGAACCGGTACCAGAGCAGCAGGGCCGCGGCGCCGAGGTAGAGGGCGTACCAGGCCAGTTGGGCCGCCCGGTCCCCGACGAAGTCGGCGCCGTTGGAGAGCTGGTGGCCGAAGGCGAGGAAGACGGCGAGGTACGTCGCGAAGTGCAGGTAGTGCCAGGTCTCGTAGCTCATCCGGCGGCGGGCCGCGCGGGCGGACAGGATCCCGGTGGCGGCGAACAGCAGGAACCCGGCGGTTCCCTTCAGCAGGTCGGGGTAGTCCAGCACCAGGGCGGCCGTCTGGTCCAGGACGTTCGTGCCGGACGTCAGGGTGTAGCCCCCGATGACGAGCAGGGTGTGGGCGAGCGCCAGCGAGAGCGTGCAGCGGCCCCCCAGGGCGTGCCAGCGGGCCAGCCGGTCCGTGCCGACGGAGCGGTCGAGGACGGGGACGCGGGCCATGAGCACCAGCAGGACCGCGCAGGCGTAGCCCGCGAGCAGGCCGGTGATCCGCCCGGCGCCGGTCAGCCAGCCGGCCGGTCCGACGACGGCGCTCGTGTCGTTCCACCACAGGCCCAGGACCCCGGCGGCCCCCGCCCAGATCGTCGCCGCCGCGCAGGCTTGTACGCGGGCGGGCGTACTGAAGCGACGGGGCCGACGGCGGCTCGTCCGGTGACCGGGACGGGCGGTGGAGGCGATGCCCATGGGCTCCCCGGGTGGCTCGCTGGAGTGCGGAGCCGCCAGGGTCGCAGGCGAACCTATGCGTACGCCGTGAGACCGCGCTGCGTCGGGGCGGGGCGAGCCCGGCCCCGGCGCAGCACGGTCCGTCGGGTGCGGTCCGGCCCGGTGCGGGGCGGCCCGGTGGGGTGCGGCCGTCAGCCCCGGTCGCGCAGGTCCAGGCGGTCGGCGAGTCCGGCGGCGGCGAAGGCGGCCACCAGGTCCTCGCGGCCCTCGGTGAAGTGGGCCCAGCTGTCGTAGTGGACGGGAACCACCTGGCGGGCGCCGAGGATCTCGGCCGCTTCGGCCGCCTGGGCGCTGTCCAGGACGAGGGTCTCGCCGCCGAAGAGGATGGGGAAGCGAGGGGCTCCCGCGAAGAGGACGGCGGTGTCCACCGGGCCGAAGCGTTCGGCGATCTGCCGGACCGGGTCGAGCGAGGCGTTGTCGCCGCTGACGTAGACCGTGGGCAGGCCGTCCCCGGTCAGGACGAATCCGACGACCTGGCCGGTGACCGGTTCTACCTCTTCGCGCTTCCCGGGCCCGTGGATGGCCGGTACGCCCGTCACGGTGACCGTGCCGCCACCGGGACGGTCGAGCCGTACCTCCTCCCAGTCGGCCAGCCCCTTGGCCGTGCCGCCCAGCCGCTGCCCGCCGCCGGGCGTGGTGAGGGTGAGGGGTACGTCGGCGAGGAACGCCCGGCCGGAGGTGTCGAGGTTGTCGGCGTGCTCGTCGTGCGAGAGCAGGACCACGTCGACCCGGCCCAGGTCGGCGGGGCTGCCGGAGGAGGGCGCGGTCTTGGTCAGCAGGGGCCGACCCGGCGCCGGGTAGTCGCCGGGGGCATCGAAGGTGGGGTCGGTCAGGAAGCGCAGGCCACCGTAGGTGAAGAGGGCGGTGGGGCCGCCGAAGACTCGAACGAGGATCTGCTCATGGGGCGTGCCGGACGTGGTCATGACGTAATCCTCACGGATGGGAGGCGGTTTATCCGTGATGAACGGTAGTGGTTTCTCACGGATGAGCGCAACCCGTAACATGAGACTCATGAAGGAGACCGTGACCGCCGAGCCCGCCGCGCCCCCTGCCCCCGGCGCGGAGCAGTACCCCGCGCTCGACTTCGCCAACAGCGCCATCGCCCTGCCCGGCGGCCGGTTCGCCGACCTCCTCGGCACCCCCGACGCCGCCCGCCGGTGGCTGATCGGGCACGATCTCGCCCCGGACGACGTGGAGATGCGGGAGATGTGCGCCGCGCAGCTGCGGTCGCTGCGCGAGCAGGTCAGATCACTGCTCGCCTCCCGGGTCGACGGCCTCCCGGCCCTCCCCGGAGCCCTCGCCGCCGTCAATGACGCGCTCACCCGCGCGCCCGCGGCGTCCCTGTTGCACTGGGACCCGGCGCACGGCCCCTACCGCGCCGCCGCCCATCCCACCAGCCAGATCGTCGACCACGCCCTCGCGGTCCTCGCCAACGACGCCGCCGAACTCCTCTCCGGTCCCGACGCCGAACGCCTCACCGCCTGCGGCTCCCCCCCGTGCAACCGCTACCTGCTCCGCCACGGGCGCCGCCACTGGTGCTCGACCCGCTGCGGCGACCGCGCCAGAGCCGCCCGCGCCTACGCCCGCCGCACGACGGCCGGAGACTGAACGGCTTTCTCACCACCCCGGCCGCCGAGGCGGCCGCGGTCGGCCTCCGGTCCGTGAGCTCCCCGCCCTCCACACTGGGCCGCGCATGACGGCCCGTCAACGGACCCTGGGTAAACGGCAGAAGCATAAGCAGCGGTGCTCCGGCAAGCCGCCTGCCACCATGGCAGGGATCACGCCTCACCGGACCGGAGCGGAGCACACATGCGTCATCGATCAAGAGGGGCCGCACTCGCCCTGCCCACCGCGGCACTGCTGCTCGCCGTGGCGGGCTGTTCGGGCGGGGGCGTCACAGCCTCCCCGACGGCCTCGCGCGCCACGGGCACGGCATCCGCACCGCCCACCACACCCGCCGCACCCACCCCGTCGGCCCCCGCCCCCGGCCCCGCCTCGCCCTCGGCGGCTCCGAGCGCGCAGTGCGTGGACACCGGCGCCATGGACCCGGACAAGCTCACCGTCTACCTCGGCCGCCTCAAGAGCAGCAGCGGTTCCTACGGCAGCAGGGCCTTGAAGATAGACGGTTCCGGGCTGTCCTTCGATCCCGACCCGACCGAACGCCCCTGCTCGGCGGTCAAGGTGACCCTCAGCCGGTTCTGGGTGGACATCACCCCCGCCGGAAGGACCCCCGGCCTGCCCGCCCGGCCCTCCCCGCCCCCGGGCCAGTCCGCCCGGCCCACCCCGCCCCAGAAGTTCCAGTACGCCCTCATGGACCGGCCCGTCCTCACGGTCGGCCCGGCGGCCGGGATCGTCGACGGCAGCGTGCCCCCGCAGTCATCGGCCTGCCGGGGCTCGCTGTCGGTCGTCCACACGGGCGCCGACATCAGTGAGGCGGACCTGCCGGCCGACCTCCAGATGCCGACCTCCTACACCGAGGCCGGGCGAGGCGCCATGGACGTGAAGCTGAAGTCCGACCGCGCACTCGCGGCGACCTTCGTGCCCCCGTCCGCCCCCAGCGGCTGCTGACCCCGGCGCGAGACCTCTCACAGCCCCTCACACCCCGTCACCACAGGTCACAGCACGTCTGCGTCGTCAAGTCGGCCGCGACCGGGCGCCGTTCGGAGGATCCGGCTTCAAAGCCTGCGCACAAGTTGCATACATTCCCCCCTCCAGACCGGCACTCGTGGTCTACATTGACCCTGCTTCGCATGCATGACACGAGTCGGCACACGGTGATCCACAGGTCCGTCGCCACGGACAACCGGCAGTCGTCTCACCGGCGTTCGCCGTTTCGGTGATCAGTTCTTGGAGCCCGAGAAGGGGGCCTTGGGTGCGGGGAGCGATCGTCAACGGTTTCCCGCACATCCCGGGACTCCGGCAGGACATGCGAATCCACTGTCGGCCCGGTGGGGTGCCCACGTAGCACCACACCGGCCGGTATGCCATGCGCCGGGGGGTGGGGACCCCCCGGGGAACGAACAGCGCGGCGCGGGGGGCGGGGCCTCCCGAGGGGATGAACAGTGCGGGGGGCGCGCGAGCCTCCCGGGGGGAGGAACCGTGTGGAGCGAACACGTCGAGTCCGCTGGTGACTTGGGGGGAATTGTGCAGCAGGAGGAGGGTGAATTAGCCCGCCCTTTTCTATCGGCGCGCGGGCGTCCGGTGAAGAGGGCGATCATCCAGCCCGCCATCGACTGGGAGCAGCGGTACCGGCGTACCGTGATCATCAGCGACACGGTGGCCACCGCCTTCGTGGTGGCGGCGATAGGCGGCTTCTTCGGGGTCCGGGACGCGGCCAACTGGCACGAGAAGTGGAGCATTCTCGCCTTCGGCACCGAGCTGCTGGTGCTGGGCGCGCTCGCGGTGAGCCGGTCCTGGGCTCCGGCCGTACTCGGCCAGGGCGCAGAGGAGTTCCGCCGGCTCGGGCGCTCGCTGTTCACGGCGGCCGTCGTCCTGGCGCTCGGTGGGATCGCCCTCACCTCGCACAACATCAAGCTCTGGATCTTCGTCGCGATCCCGGCGATCGCGCTCGTCACGATGACCGAGCGGTACCTGCTGCGCCTCTGGCTGCACAAACAGCGCAAGGAGGGGCGGTGCCTGCGCCCGGTGCTCGCCGCCGGTAGCCCGGCCACCGTGCGCGACCTGATCACCCGCACCCGCAAGTTCCCCCACCTGGGGTGGCGGGTGGAGGCCGTGTGCACGCCGGACGGTCTCGGGTTCGACGCCGACCAGCTGGACGGCGTACCGGTCGTCGGACGGCTCACGGACGTCGCGGGCCACGTCCGCCGCGACGGCTACCGCGTCGTCGCGGTCACACCGGACCCGCACTGGTCACCGGACCGGCTGCAGCGGCTGGCCTGGAACCTCGAGGGCAGCGACGCCGAGATGGTCGTGGCCCCCGTGCTGATGGAGGTGGCCGGTCCGCGGCTGCACGTCGACGCGGTGCTCGGGATCCCGCTGCTGCGGGTCAGCATGCCGGTCTTCACCGGGGGGCGCCGGGCGGTCAAGGAGGTCGTCGACCGGATGGGCGCGGCGGTCCTGCTGGTGCTGTTCGCGCCGCTGATGGCGGTCGTCGGGCTGCTCGTGCTGGTGGACAGCCCCGGTGGGGTGTTCTACCTCCAGCGCAGAGTCGGCAAGGACGGCCGCGAGTTCACCACGGTCAAGTTCCGCACCATGGTCGCCGGGGCCCACCGGGCCCGTGCCGCGCTGGCCGACCGCAACGAGGGCGCCGGCCCGCTGTTCAAGATGCGCCGGGACCCTCGGGTGACCCGAGTGGGAGCGACGCTGCGCCGGTATTCGCTCGACGAGCTCCCGCAACTGTTCAACGTGCTCACCGGATCGATGTCGCTCGTCGGCCCGCGGCCTCCGCTGCCGGAGGAGTCCGCCGCGTACGACCCGGACATCCGGCGGCGGCTGCTGGTCAAGCCCGGGCTCACCGGCCTGTGGCAGATCAGCGGACGCAGTGACCTGCCGTGGGACGAGTCGGTCCGGCTGGACCTGCGGTACGTCGAGGACTGGTCGCTCGCCCTCGACACGGTGATCTTGTGGAAGACGCTGCGCGCGGTGCTCGAAGGACAGGGCGCCTACTGATGCGCGGGGGACATCGTCCGGTCGGCTCGGGGAGGGCAGGCCACAAGGGCCTGCCCGGGGGGAGGAACGGGTTATGAGAGTCAGCGTCTTAGGGCTCGGCTACGTGGGCTGCGTGTCGGCCGCGTGTCTGGCCAGCATGGGCCACGAGGTCATCGGGGTGGACGTGAACCAGGTGAAGGTCGACCTGGTCAACGACGGCAAGGCCCCGGTGGTCGAGGAGCGGATCGGCGAGATGATCGCCGAGGTCGTGCGGACCGGAGCGCTGCGCGCCACCGCCGACGTCCGCGAGGCGATCATGAACAGCGAGGTGTCGCTGGTCTGCGTCGGCACGCCGTCGGAACCCAACGGCAGCCTGTGCACCACGTACCTGGAGCGGGTCACCGAGCAGATCGGCGCCGCGGTGGCCGAGCGGGGCGGGCGCCAGACCGTCGTGTTCCGCAGCACCATGCTCCCGGGCACCTGTATGAACCTGCTGGTACCGATCCTGGAGAAGTACGTCGGCGGCACGGCCGGGGTGGACATCGGGGTCGCGGTCAATCCGGAGTTCCTGCGCGAGGGCACGAGCGTGCGGGACTTCTTCGACCCGCCCAAGACCGTCATCGGCGAGCTGGACCCGGCGAGCGGCGACGTGGTGGCGGCGCTGTACGAGGGGCTGCCGGGCGAGGTGTTCCGGGTGCCCATCCCGACGGCCGAGGCGATCAAGTACGCGGACAACGCGTTCCACGGCCTCAAGATCGGCTTCGCGAACGAGCTGGGCGCGGTCTGCCAGGCCCTCGGGGTCGATTCGCACCAGGTGATCGACGTGTTCCTGGCCGACCGCAAGCTGAACATCAGCTCCGCCTACCTGCGGCCCGGTTTCGCCTTCGGCGGCTCCTGCCTGCCCAAGGACCTGCGCAGCCTGGTGCACGCGGCGCGGCGGGCCGACGTCTCGGTGCCCATCCTCGCCCACGTGCTGCCCTCCAACTCCGACCACCTGCAGCGCGCGGTGGAGTTGGTCGAGCGCACCGGCAAGCGCCGGGTGGGCCTGTTCGGGCTGTCCTTCAAACCCGGCACCGACGACCTCCGCGAGAGCCCGCTCGTCGAGCTGGCCGAGCGGCTCTTCGGCAAGGGATACGACCTGCGGATCTACGACCCCAACGTGAACATCTCCCGGCTGCTCGGGGCGAACCGCGAGTACATCGAGACCCGGCTGCCGCACCTCGCGCAGCTCCTCTCGGAGTCGGTCGAGGAGGTCCTGGAGCATGCCGAGGTGTGCCTGGTCGGGACCAAGGACCCGGCCGTGCTGTCGGCGCTCCCCCATGGCGACGGCCCGGTGATCGTCGACCTCATCCACCTCCCCGACGCCGACGCGCGCCGGGCCGAACCGGGGTACATGGGCCTTGCTTGGTAACGCAACCGGCGGCGACGGGGCGACCCGTCGCGCGCTGATCCTGGTGGAGAACCTGTCGGTGCCGTTCGACCGGCGCGTGTGGCAGGAGTGCACGACGCTGCGCGACGCGGGCTGGACGGTGGACGTCATCTGCCCCCGGGGCGAGAAGCGGGACACGGAAGCGGAGGCGGTGATCGACGGGGTGCGGATCCACCGCTACCCGTTGCGCGCGGCCACCGGAGGTCCGGCCGGCTACCTGCGGGAGTACGGCTCGGCGCTGTGGCACACCCTCCGGCTGGCCCGCAAGGTCGGCCCGGTCGACGTGGTCCACGCCTGCAATCCCCCGGACCTGCTGTTCCTGCCGGCGCTGTGGCTGAAGCGGCGCGGGGCGCGGTTCGTCTTCGACCAGCACGACCTGGTGCCCGAGCTGTACCTCTCCCGGTTCGACCGCGGCGAGGACCTGCTCTACCGCGCCGTGTGCGCGCTGGAACGGCGCACCTACCGGGCCGCGGACATCGTGCTCGCCACGAACGAGAGCTACCGCGACGTCGCGCTGCAGCGTGGCGGCCGACGGCCGTCGGACGTCTTCGTGGTGCGCAGCGCGCCGGACACCGACCGGTTCCAACCGGTGCCTCCGGAGCCGGAGTTGAAGCGCGGCAAGCCCCATCTGCTGTGCTACCTGGGGGTCATGGGCCCGCAGGACGGGGTCGACTACGCCCTGCGCGCCCTCGCGAAGCTGCGCGACGAGTGCGGGCGTACCGACTGGCACGCGGTGTTCGTCGGCGCGGGCGACAGCTTCGACGCGATGGTGGAGCTGTCCCGCACGCTCGGGCTCTCGGAGCAGGTGCAGTTCACCGGGCGCATCCCGGACGCCGATCTGGTGCGCTACCTGTCAACCGCGGACGTGTGCCTCTCCCCCGACCCACGCAATCCGCTCAACGACGTGTCGACCATGAACAAGGTCCTCGAATACATGGTGATGGGCCGGCCCATCGTCTCGTTCGACCTCCGGGAGGCGCGCGTCTCCGCCGGTGAAGCCGCCGTCTACGCGCCCGCCAACGACGAGGCCGAGTTCGCCCGGCTGATCGCGCTGCTGCTGGACGATCCGGAGATGCGGGCCCGGATGGGCAAGATCGGCCAGGAGCGGATCAGCGGTCCGCTCTCCTGGCGGAACTCACAGGCGTCGCTGCTCGCCGCCTACGCCGCGGCCTGCCGCGCCGGTGCTCCGGCGCCGGCGGGCGACCGGACAGGTCGGGGAGAAGGCCGCACCGTTGAGCGATGACACGATACGTCTGGTCACGATCGGCCGGATCATCCGGCGGCGCTGGCGGCTCCTCACCGTCCTCACCATGGTGGGTGCGCTCGTCGGCTACGGCACCTCGCTGCTGCTTCCGCCGAGTTACACGACGTCGGCATCGGTGCTGCTGCCGGGGGCGTGGCAGGAGCGCGAGCTGCTGACCCAGGCCCAGATCGCGACCAGTTCGGTGGTGCTCGACCGCACCGCCGCCACGCTCGGCCGGCCCGGGCTCAGCGGCACCGACCTGCGGGACCGGGTGGCCGCCAAGGCCGCCGACGGGAACATCATCCAGATCTCGGGTACGGACGACACCCCGGCGCACGCACAGCGGCTCGCCGACCAGGTGGCCCAGCAGTTCGTCACGTACGCCGCGCGGATCGCGGGCTCCGGCACGGATCCCGAGGCGGCGGCGCAGCCCGAGGCCCTGCGCCAGATGGTGGTGCAGACCAGCCGTCGCATCACCGAGCTCGCCGACGCGACGGATCCGGGACAGACCGTGGAGAGCGTGCAGACCCGCACCGAGCTCGCGAAGCTGCGTACCTCGTTGCAGGAAGCCATCAAGAAACTGGACCAGGCCGACGCAAGCGTGAGCAGGGCGAACATGGTCGTGATGGGACAGGCCGCCCGGCCGGCCGGTCAGGCCCCGCCGACGCGGACACAGCTCATCGGCGCCGGGGCGCTGCTGTTCTTCCTGTGCGCGGTCATCGGCCATCTCGCCGCCGCGCGGATGAGCCGTCGGCTGCGCACCGAACCGGAGATCGCCGCGGCGCTGGGCTCGGCGCTGCTGGGTACCGTCGATGTACCGGGGGACCGGCTCGCGCACCGGCCGCGCGGCCGTGGCCCGCGGGCCGGGATCCGCCGGCTGCTCGGCGTCGACGTCCGGTGGGACCTCCCCACGCCGCGGGCCTCCGCCGACGAGGCCGGCCTGCGGATCCGCTACCAGCGGGTGTGCGGCCGTCTGCGGGACGCGCTGCCGTCCCCCCGGCGGCTGCTCGTGGTCGTGCCGGAGGGCGACGAGCTCGCCCACGGCGCCGCCGTGCGGCTCGCAGCCGAGTCCGGGGGCGATCCGCTGCTGCGCGTGGTGGACGTGCCGGTGTCCCGGCCGCTGGTGCCGGACCGCGACGACGAGTCCGCCGTCCTGGTCGTGCTCAGCGCGGGCAGTTGGACGGCGGGGGAACTCGCCGGCATCGCCGAGGCCTGCGCGGACGCCGAGCAGCAGGTCGTCGGCATCGTCCTCGCCGACCCGGTCCGGGCCCGGGGGACGCGGTCCGACGACCGTCCCCTCGAGGACGCCCCGGCGGCGGTCGCGGTGGGCGCCGACGCGGCGGGAGGTGCGGCGTGACGACGAGCACGGCTTCGGAGCCGTCGGCGACCGCTCCCCTGGTGGACCTGCAGGCACTGGTGGTCGCGGTGCGCAGGCGCCGCCGACTCTGGTCCACCATGGCCCTGTTGGGGTTCCTCCTCGGCGCTGCGGTGGCGGTCCTCATGCCACCGCCGCCCACCGCGGTGACCAAGGTGCTGGTCGCGCACCAGGCGGACCAGCCGAACGACCCCGGAACGCTGATCCGCACCGACGCCGCGCTGCTGCAGACCACGCGGATCGCGGGCCAGGCCCTGCGGTCCCTCGGGTCCCCGGACGCGCCGGAGGACTTCATGCAGGACTACGCGGGCCTCGGCCTGACGAACAACCTGCTGCAGATCACCGTGACGGCGGACAGCGACGCGAAGGCGGTGGCCCGGGCGAAGGCGCTGGCCGACGCGTTCGTCGCGGACCACGTGAAGCGGATCCAGGAAGCGGCGGACGCCGAGGCCAAGACCCTGCTCGACCAGCGTGACCGCATGCAGACCGAGCTCGCCCAGGTCAACAAGACGATCGGGGACGGCACGGCGCAGAGCGGACCGAAGGCGTCTGCGAACATGGAGACGCTCTTCGCCCGCCGGGCCGAACTCACCTCGCGGATCACCGACTTCGGCCAGCGTGCCGCGGAGGCGCGCATCGGCACGCCCCAGCTGATCGCCGGTACGCAGATCGT
Source organism: Streptomyces sp. NPDC002138 (assembly GCF_040296485.1). NCBI lineage: Bacteria > Bacillati > Actinomycetota > Actinomycetes > Kitasatosporales > Streptomycetaceae > Streptomyces > Streptomyces sp. NPDC002138. The sequence continues at coordinate 18,461 of NZ_JBEOXE010000030.1, forward strand.
GGACGCGCCGCGGGCGGTGCGGCACTCCCTGCCCAAGACCGCCGCCACCAACGCCGCGGTCGGGCTCGTCCTCGGGCTGGTCCTCGGGCTCGCGGTGGCCGCGGTCGGCGCGGTGGTGGCGGACCGCCCGGTGCTGCGCCGCGACATCGCCGCGCACCTCGGGGCCTCGGTCCTCTCGGAGCTGCCCCGCCGGTCGCCCGTACTGTGGCACCGCCGACGCATCCGGGCGGCGCGCGAACGGCTCACCGCGACCCTGGCCCGCACCGTGCGCGGCTCCGCGGAACCGGTGTCGCTGCTGGAGCTGGGCTGTGCGCGCAGCGCGAGCCTGATCGCCCTGGACCTCGCCGGGGCGCTGGCCCCGGAGGAACCGGTGGCCATCGTCGACGCTCTGCCCGGCTCGCACCTCGCGGGCCGCCGCCCGAAGCCGGGAGATCCCACCGTGGTCCGCGGCGAGGGCGCCGCGGCGCACCAGGGGCGCCGGGTCGGCGTCGGCTCGGTGGCGCCCGGCGCGGCGTGGACCGACCTGCCGCACCTCGGAACGCGGACCGTGCTCGTCGTGCGGGCCGGGCACGGCAGCGCCGCCTGGCTGCACACCGTGGCGCGGCAGCTCGCGGACCTGGGCATCGCGGTGATCGGTGTGGTGCTGATCGACCCCGATCCGCGTGACCGGACCGACGGCACGCTGTGGGACGGGCGGCCCACCGCGCCGCGCGGCCGCGGCGAGCGGCCGGACCGGCAGAACGAAACGGACGGGCCGCCGACGGAGCGGCCGTCATGGGCACGAGTACCGGACATCGACCAGAAGGCGCGGTAGTACATGTGTGGCATCGCAGGCACCTACCGATGGCCGGACGGGAAGGCCGTGACCGACCGGCTCACCGATACCCTCGCCCACCGCGGTCCGGACGGCGCGGGCCGGTACGACCACCCCGCCGGTGACGGCGAGGTGCACCTCGGCCACCGTCGGCTGGCCATCATCGACCTGTCCGAGACCGGCGCCCAGCCGATGGTCTCGGGCGGCCTCGCCCTGACGTACAACGGCGAGCTGTACAACGCCCCCGAGCTGCGCGCCGAACTGGCGGCGGCCGGGGCGCGCTTCCGCGGTACGTCCGACACCGAGGTGGTGCTGGAGGCCTGGCGGCGCTGGGGCACGGACTGTCTGCCCCGGCTGCGCGGCATGTTCGCGTTCGGGATCTTCGACGAGCGGACCGGGGAGCTGGTGCTCGCCCGCGACCAGCTCGGCATCAAGCCGCTGTTCCTGCTCCGGCGCGACGGGGGCCTGGCGTTCGCCTCCGAACTCAAGGCGCTCGCCGCCGCCACCGGCGGGTCTCTGGAGGTGGACCACGCGGCGCTGGTGGCCTCCCTGCTGTACTACTGGGTGCCGGACTCGCGCTGCGCGTACCGCGAGGCGGAGAAGCTGCCGCCGGGGAGCTGGCTGCGGTGCCGGCCCGACGGCGGTGTGGAGCGCGGCCGGTTCTGGAACCTGCGGGACGTCGCCGCGGAGGGCCGCGAGCGGGCCCGGAGCGGCGAGCTGCCGGACATCGCGGCCATCGTCGAGGAGTCCACCCGGCGCCACCTGCTCTCCGACGTACCCGTGGCGACCTTCCTCTCCGGCGGGCTCGACTCCAGCTATCTGACCGCGCTGGCGGCCCGCGACCACCCCGGCATCTCCGCCTACACGATCGGGTTCCGGGCCGAGGACGCCAAGTTCGAGGCGATGCCGGACGATCTGCGCTACGCCCGGCAGGTGGCGGAGCGCTTCGGCGTCGACCTGCACGAGATCGAGATCGCTCCGAACGTGCTCGACCTGCTGCCGCAGATGACCCACCACCTGGACGAGCCGATCGGCGACCCCGCCGCGATCAACACCTTCCTGATCTGCTCGGCCGCCCGGGAGGCCGGGATCAAGGTGATGCTCTCGGGGATGGGCGCCGACGAGCTGTTCGCCGGGTACCGCAAGCACCTGGCCAACCTGCTCGCGCTGCGCTACCAGCGCGTTCCGCGGCCCCTGCGGCGCGGCCTGTCCGGGGCCGTGGACCGGCTGCCGGTCGCCACGGCCCGCCGCGGGTACCGCTCGGTGCGGTTCGCGAAGCGCTTCCTCTCCTTCGCCGATCTGCCGGAGGAGACCGCGTTCCGGCGCAGCTACACCATGTACGACCGGGACGAACTGCTCGCCCTGATCGATCCGGACCTGGCGGGGACGGTCGATGACGTGCTGACCGAGCACGCGGACGTCTACGAGGACAACGACCTCGACGACTTCGTCAACCGGATGTGCCTGGGCGATGCCCGGATGTTCCTGCCGGGCCTGAACCTCGCCTACACGGACCGCTCCAGCATGGCCGCGTCGACCGAGGTGCGGGTGCCGTACGTGGACGTCGAGGTGGTCAAGGCGGCGTTCGCCGTGCCCGGCGATCGCAAGATCGTCGGACGGCAGGGCAAGGCCGTCCTCAAGCAGGCGGCCACCTCGATCCTGCCCCGGGAGATCGTGTACCGGCCCAAGGGCCTGTTCAGCGCCCCGCTGCGGGCCTGGATGAGCCGGGACCTGGCACCGCTGGTGCGCGAGGTGGTGCACGACGGCGTCCTCGTGAACTCGGGGTTCCTGCGCCGCGACGCGCTGGCGCGCATGGTCGCCGAGGACGCCTCCGGGCAGCGCGACTTCTCCAAACATCTCTGGCACGTACTGACCCTCGAGTACTGGTACCGCGGCGCGACCTCTGGCTCCGGCCAGAGCACTCACAAGACGGCGTAGAGCAACAGGAGTTCCGGTGAAACAAGTGGTGCAGAACTACAAGAGCGGCGAGCTGGCGCTGCTCGACGTCCCGGTGCCGGGGTGCAAGCCGAACGGTGTGCTGGTCCGGACCGCCTTCTCGCTGATCTCCACCGGCACCGAGCTGATGAAGGTGTCCGAGGCCGGCATGTCGATGGTGGGCAAGGCCCGCTCCCGGCCGGACCAGGTGGCCAAGGTCATGCAGAGCGTGGCCACCAACGGGGTGCCCGCCACCTACCGCAAGGTGATGGGCAAGCTGGACTCGTACACGCCGCTCGGCTACTCGCTGTGCGGGGTGGTCGAGCAGGTCGGCGCCGGGATCGACGACGTGGCGGTCGGCGACCTCGTGGCCTGCGCGGGCAATGAGCACGCGCTGCACGCCGAGCTGAACTGGGTGCCGAAGAACCTCTACGCCCGGGTGCCGGACGGCCTCGCGGCGCGGTACGCGGCCTTCGGCACGGTCGGGTCGATCGCGCTGCAGGGCGTCCGTCGCGGCGAGCCGCAACTCGGCGAGACGGCGCTGGTGATCGGCCTCGGGCTGATCGGGCAGCTGGTGGTGCAGCTGCTGGCCGCCTCGGGCGTCCGCGTCATCGGGGCCGACCCGGATCCGGGGCGCTGCGAACTCGCCGAGCGTCTGGGCGCCGCGGCCTGCGGCGATCCCGCGTCCGCGGCCGTGGAGGCCGCCGTCGCGGAGCTCACCGGCGGTCACGGCGTGGACCAGGTGTACCTGGCCGCCGGTGGCGGCAGCAACCAGCCCGTCGAGCTGGCCGCCGCGCTGAGCCGGGACCGCGGCCGGGTCGTCGACATCGGCAAGTGCCGCCTGGACCTGCCGTGGAACGCGTACTACGAGAAGGAGCTCGACGTCCGGTTCTCCCGCTCCTACGGCCCCGGGCGCTACGACCCGGAGTACGAGCTGGAGGGGCGGGACTATCCGATCGGGTACGTGCGCTGGACCGAGCGCCGCAACCTGGCGTGCTTCCTCGACCTCCTCGCCCGGGGCAGCGTCGACGTGGAGCCCCTGGTCTCCCACATCGCGGACTTCGACGACGCCGTCGAGACGTACCAGCGCCTCAAGGACGGCGACCTGAAGGCCGTGGCCGTGCTGTTCCGGTACCCCGACCACGCGGGGGAAGCGCAGGCCCCGGCGGTGGCCGTGCCCGCGGTGCGGCGCGGCGGCGGAGAGTCCGCCCCCGACCGGACCGCCCCGGTCCGGACCGCCCCGGCCCGGACCGGCACGACGCCGGTACGCCTGGCGTTCGTCGGCGCGGGCAACTACGCGACGTCGATGCTGCTGCCGCACCTGTCCCAGCGCGACGGCGTCGAGCTGTCCACGGTCGTCACCACGACGGCGCTGTCCGCGGCCAACGCGCAGCGGAAGTTCGGCTTCGCCCGGGCGACCACCGATCTCGACGCCGTGCTGGGCGACACGTCCATCGACGCGGTGTTCGTCGTCACCCGGCACAGCTCGCACGCCGAACTGACCCGCCGGGCCCTGCTGGCCGGCAAGACGGTGTTCGTGGAGAAGCCCCTGGCCCTCACCGAGGACGAACTGGCCGGTGTGCTCGCGGCGGTGGAGGAGTCCGGCAACGACCGGCTGCAGGTGGGCTTCAACCGCCGGTTCGCGCCGCTGCTGCGCGAGGCGAAGCAGCGGTTCGACGTCCGGACCGGCCCGGCGAGCGTCCGCTACCTGATCAACGCGGGCCGGCTCCAGCACGGCAGCTGGTACCTCCAACAGGGCACCGAGGGCTCGCGCTTCGCCGGCGAGGGCGGGCACTTCATCGACACGGTGAGCTGGCTGCTCGAGGCCGACCCGGTCTCGGTGTACGCGACCGCCCCGGCCGGCAACGAGGACCTGCAGGTGGTGCTGCGCTACCCGGACGGGTCCAACGCCACCATCAGCTACGTCACCACCGGCTCGCCCGGCTTCCCCAAGGAGACGCTGGACCTCATCGCGGACGGCAAGGTGCTGCGGCTCGACGACTTCGTCCGGGCCTCGGTCTACGCACGCAAGCGGTGGGACAGTTCGCGGCTGCCCAAGGCCAGGGACAAGGGCCAGTCCGCCGAACTGGCCGCGTTCATCCGGGCCGTGCGCACCGGTGGCCCGATGCCGGTGCCGCTGGAGTCGCTGGTCGCCACCACGGCGGCCACCCTCGCGGTCCAGGCCGGCCTGGCCAGCGGCGCGCCGGTGACGTTGACGAGGGCGCGATGACCACGAGCGCGGGCTGGTACCTGCGGCGGCTGTCCCGGATGGGACCGCGGGAGGTCGGCGGCCGGGTGGGCGACGCGGTGCGCAGGCGGCGGTGGCGCTCCGCGCTGCCGGACGGCCCGGCTGTGACCGGCGCCCGCTTCACGGCGGTGCTGCCCGCCGGAACGCTCGACGCGGTGCCACCGGACGCCGCGAAGCGCCTGGTCGCCGAGGCGGACCGGCTGATGGCCGGGCACGCCGAGTACTTCGGGGTGGACCGGGACGATCTGGCCGAGCCGGACTGGTGGTACGACCCGAAGACCGGGCGGCGGGCTCCGCAGGGCTACGCCTTCGACATGCCGTACCGGGACGAGAACGCGGTCGGGGACATCAAGCAGATCTGGGAGCTGTCCCGGCACCAGTACCTCACCGTGCTCGCCGCCGCCTACGCGGTCACCGGGGACGAGCGGTACGCCGAGCGGGTGGCCGCGCACCTGCGGACGTGGTGGGCGGCCAACGCGCCGCTGCGCGGGGTGCACTGGATCAGCGGCATCGAGCTGGGGATCCGGCTGCTGTCCTGGGTGTGGATCCGGCGGCTGCTGGACGGCTGGCCGGGCGCGGCCGGGCTGTTCGAGGGCAACCCGGTGGCCCTGCACCAGATCTGGCACCACCAGCGCTGGCTGGCCGCCTTCCCCAGCCGGGGGTCCTCGGCGAACAACCACATCGTCGCCGAGGCCGCCGGGCAGTTCGCCGCGGCCTGCGCGTTCGGCTGGTTCCCCTCCTCGGCGCGCTGGCGGGACGACGCGCTGCGGTCGCTGGAGCGGCACCTGCGGAGCAACACCTTCGGCTCCGGCCTCAACCGCGAGCTGGCCACCGAATACCACGGGCTCGTACTGGAGCTCGCTCTGGCCGCGGTGGCCGAGGCGGACGCCGCCGACGTGCCGGTCCCCGCGTCGGTCCGGCTGGTGCTGCTGCGGATGACCGACGCGCTCGCGGCGATCGTGGACAACCGGCTGCGGCCGCCGCGCCAGGGAGACGCGGACGACGGGCACGGTCTGATCGTGGACGGCGCGGGCACCGACCGCTGGGCCTCGCTGCTGGCCACCGGGGACGCCGTGTTCGGCCGGCTCGACTGGTGGCCGGAGGTGACCGGCACCGATGTGCGCACCCCGCTGCTGGCCGCGCTCGTCCGGCCGTACGCGAAGAGCGGAACCGGGCCGGCCGTGACGCGCCCGGCCGCGCGACCGGCCCACTTCGCCGATGCGGGGATGACCATCCTGCGCGGTCCGGCGCGGATCTGGGTGCGCTGCGACGGCGGTCCGCACGGGTTCCTGTCCATCGCCGCGCACGCCCACGCGGACGCGCTGTCCGTGGAGGTCCGGCACGACGGGGTGGACGTCCTCGCCGACCCGGGGACGTTCTGCTACCACGGGCAGCCCGCCTGGCGGCAGTACTTCCGCTCGACCCTCGGCCACAACACCCTGCAGCTGGACGGCGGCGACCAGTCGGTCTCCGGCGGCCCGTTCCTGTGGACCCGGCACGCCCGCAGCCGCGTCCTGGCCGCGGACACCTCCGGCGGCTCCGCCGGGGGGACGCTCCGCTGGTGCGCCGAGCACGACGGCTACCAGCGCTCCGTGCACCGCCGCCGGGTGGAGCTGGACCCCGCGGCCGAGGAGCTGCGGGTGGTCGACGAGGTGCGCGGCGCGGGCGGGGCCGCGCGGCTGGCGTTCCACCTGGGCCCCGCGATCACCGCGGACCTGGTGGAGAACCGGGCGGTGCTCACCTGGACCCGGGACGGCGAGGACCGCTCCGCCGTGCTCGACCTGCCCGGGCAGCTGTCCTGGCGGGCGCACCGCGGGGAGACCGATCCGCCCCTGGGCTGGTACTCGGCCGGCTTCGGGCGCAAGGAACCCAGCACCACGCTGATCGGCACGGGCTTCGCCGACAGCGCACAGGGGTTCACCACCGTACTCAGGTTCCGCGGCTAGGGAGGAGGCTTGGTGATCAAGAGGCGGCACTGGGCGTTGCCGACGGCACTGCTGGTGCTGGTCCTGCTGACGGCGACGGGCTGCGAGAGCGCGCCGGACGCCCCGGCGAAGCCGACCGCCGCACCGTCCCCGTCCGTGGCCCGCGTGTGCGCCGGGCCCGCGGCCGGGCCGGCGCAGGCGCCGGCGGGGTCGGTGACGGTCGATCCCGCGGTGGTCGGTGATCTGGCCGCGAAGACGAAGAGCAGCCCCCCGCACACCACGTTCTGGCTCCGGCCGGGGACGCACACGCTCGAACCGGACCGCTTCGCCCAGATCCTCCCCAAGGAGGGGGACACCTACGTCGGCGCGCCCGGAGCGGTGCTCGACGGGCGCAAGACCAACCAGTACGCGTTCGGCGGCGGCGCCGGTGACGTCACCATCCGCTCCCTGACCGTGCAGGGTTTCGTCGCGCCGCAGAACGAGGGCGTGGTCAACCACGACTCGGCGGACGGGTGGGTGATCGAGCACGCCACGATCCAGAACAACTCCGGCGCCGGGCTGATGGCCGGCGCCCGCCAGCGGGTCCGCGCCAACTGCCTGCGCGGCAACGGACAGTACGGAATGAACGCGTACAAGGGCGGCGGCCCGCTCGGCGGCCTGGTGGTCGAGGGCAACGAGATCGTGGGCAACGACACCGACGACTGGGAGCGGCGGCAGCCGGGCTGCGGTTGCACCGGGGGCGTCAAGTTCTGGGCCGTCAACGGCGCCGACGTACGCGGCAATTGGGTGCACGACAACCGCGGCCCCGGGCTGTGGGCGGACACCAACAACAACGACTTCCGCATCGAGGACAACCTGCTCGAGGCCAATGACGGGGCCGCACTGATCTACGAGACCAGCTACAACGCGGTCATCCGGAAGAACACGATCCGGCGGAACAACTGGATCGAGGGCCGCAAGAAGGCGGAGGGCGGCGACGACTTCCCGTACGCGACCGTCTACCTGTCCGAGTCCGGCGGCGAACCCCGCGTCCGGGCCCGCACGGACAAGATCGAGATCTACGAGAACGTGCTGGAGGACAACTGGTCCGGGATCTCCCTGTGGGAGAACGCCGACCGGTTCTGCAACAGCACGGCCAACACCTCTTCCGGTGACTGCACGTTGCTGGTGCGGGGGGCCGAACACTGCGCCCAGCCCGCGATCGCCGCCGCGCCGCTGTACGCCGACTGCCGGTGGAAGACCCAGCGGGTGGACGTCCACGGCAACCGCTTCGTGCTGGACACCTCCGTCGTCGGGTGCACGGAGAAGTGCGGCCGCATGGCGGTGCTGGCCAACTACGGCACCTACCCGGAGTGGTCGCCGTACAAGGGCGAAGCGGTGGCCGAGGCGATCACCCGGACCCAGGAGAACCGGTGGCACGACAACGTCTACGTCGGCCCCTGGAGCTTCGTCGCCCACGACCCGAGCCGGGTGCTCGACTTCGGGCAGTGGCAGGGCGCGCCGTACCAGCAGGACGCGGGCAGCACCTTCCAGCCCCAGGCCGGTGGTTGAGATGGACCGGGACCTGACGCGCGACGAGCCGGCGGGCGCACCGGACACCGCGGGCACACCGGACACCGCGGGCACGCGGCCCGGCGCCGAGCCGAGCCCGGACGGGGCACCGAAGATCGTCGGGATCGTCTGGGGACTGCTGATCCTCAACACGCTCGGCTCCGCCGGGGCGAAGACCATCATCCCGCTGCCCCGCTCCCTCATCCAGATGGCCACCATGGGCTCGCTGGTCGCCGCGTTCGCGCTGGCGCTCGCCGTCAATCTCCGGCTGCGCCTGCGGGCGAGCTCCTTCCTGTTCCTGCTCACCCTGCTGCTGGTACCGAGCGTGATCTCCAGCGCGCACCTGGAATCGGGGTTCGGCGCGCTGTTCCGCTGCGCCCGGCTGGCCCTGTTCGTGGGCACGCTGTGGCTGCTCAGCCGCTGGTGGGACGGCAGCCCGAGGTTCGTCCGGCACCACATCCGGCTGTACTTCGCGGTGCTCGCGTCGGTGGCCGCGGGCCTGCTCGTCTCACCGGGCGCGGCCATGCCCGACCTGTACGGCGGCCGGCTGGTCGGCGCGCTGTGGCCGCTCACCCCGCCGCAGATCGGCCAGTACGCCGCGGTGATCATCGGGCTGACCGTGCTGCTCGTACTGGGCCGCCACACCGACGGGCGCGGCGCGGCGCTGGTGATCGTGCCCTCCCTCGTCCTGCTCGCGCTGACCCACACCCGGACGGCCACGCTCGGCCTGCTCGTCGGGCTGGTGCTGGCGATCGGCTCGCTCGTCCTGACCAGTGCCGCCGCCCGCCGGTTCTTCGCCTGGGCGGTGGTGTGCTCCGTCGTGGTCGCGGTGGGGTTCAACTCCGCGCTGCAGGCGTGGTTCCTGCGCGGCCAGAGCCAGGAGAACTTCTCCAACCTCACGGGCCGGGCGAAGGTCTGGGACGCCCTGCTGGCCGCCCCCCGGACCGCCTCGGAGCAGCTGTTCGGCGCGGGCCTGGGTGACAAGTCGTTCGGCGGGCTGCCGATCGACAACAGCTGGCTGGCCGTCTACAACGAGCAGGGGCTGACCGGCACCGCCATCGTGGCGGCGATCATCATCGTGCTGGGCGGCGTCGCGCTGCTGCGCCCGCCCTCGCTCCAGCGGGCCTGCGCGATCTTCCTGATCAGCTACTGCGCGATCGCCTCGTACACCGAGGCCGGGCTGGGCGACGCGTCGCCGTACCTGCTGCACCTGACGGTCGCCGCCTCGCTGCTCGCGGCACCCGCCGCGGCCGCTCCCCTCGCGGCGCCCGATGTCCCTCGACGACGCCTACCGCACTGGGCCCGGAAAACGGAGGTGACCTGAGCATGCACGTTCTCGTGGTGCACAACCGCTACGCCTCGGCGCAGCCGAGCGGGGAGAACAACGTCGTCGACCAGGAGGTGGCGCTGCTGCGCGAGGCCGGTCACCGGGTCGGGGCGTTCGAGCGGCGCAGCGACGACATCGGCGCCCTGTCCCTGCTCGCCAAGGCCGCGCTGCCGCTGCGCGTGCCGTGGAACCCGGCGGTCCGTGCGGAGCTCGCCGCCCGGCTCCGCGCCGAGCGGCCGGACGTGGTGCACGTCCACAACGTCTTCCCGCTCCTGTCGCCCGCGGTGCTGGCCGCCTGCGCCGACGCCGGGGTGCCCGCCGTCGCCACCCTGCACAACTACACGCAGGTGTGCCCGCCCGGCACGCTCCAGCGGGACGGGCGGCCCTGCACCGAGTGCGTCGGGGCGACGCCGCTGCCCGCGGTGCGGCACGGCTGTTACCGCGGCTCCCGCCTGGCGACGGTGCCGCTCGCGGTCAGCCTGTCGGTCAACCGGCGGCGGTGGTGGTCCGGGGTGGAGCGGTTCTTCTGCATCTCCACGGCGCAGCGCGACGTCCTGGTGCGCTCCGGGATGCCGGCCGAGCGGCTGGCGGTGAAGCACAACTTCGTTCCCGACCCGGGCAGTTGCCGGGCGGGTGCGGGCGAGCACCTGCTCTACCTCGGCCGGCTCGCGGAGGCCAAGGGAGTGCGGCTGCTCATGGCCGCGTGGGACGAGCTCGCCGCGGCCGGCGGTGTGGGCGTACCGCTCGTGATCGCCGGTACGGGGCCGCTGGAGCGGGAGGTGACCGCCTGGGCGGCGGGCCGGGACGACGTGCGGTACGTCGGCCTGTACGACCCGGACCAGTGCCGCGGGGCCATCGCCCGCGCGGTCGCCGTGGTGGCTCCCTCGACGTGGCTGGAGGCGTTCGGCCTGGTGGTCGTGGAGGCGATGGCGGCGGGGGTCCCGGCCGTCGCCGCCGGTCACGGCGCCTTCGTCGAACTCGTCGAGGACGGGGTGACCGGGGTCCTGCACCGGCCGGGCGAGGCCTCCTCGCTCGCGACCGGCATCCGCCGGATCGCGGGCGATCCGGTCCTGGGCCGGGAGATGGGCCGGGCGGCCCGGCTCCGGTACGAGCGGGGCTTCAGTCCGGCCATCGGGCTGGAGCGCCTGGTGGAGGGGTACCGCACCGCGATCGCGGTGCGGGCCGGCGGCGGGGACAGTGCGCCGCCGACAGGAAATGACAAGGGCTGGCTCGCCGCGGGGCACCCGCGCGAGCAGGAATGGGGGCAGTAGATGACACGATGCCGACTCTGCGGCTCGGCGACGCTGGCGAGCGTCGTCGATCTGGGGGCGACCCCGCCGTGCGAGAGCTTTCTCGCCGCGGACCAACTGGACCAGCCGGAACCGGCGTACCCGCTGCACCTGCGGGTCTGCACCGACTGCTGGCTCGCGCAGATCCCGCCGCTGATCACGCCGGAGGAGACGTTCACGCAGTACGCGTACTTCTCCTCCTACTCCACCTCGTGGGTGGAGCACGCCCGCACGTTCGTCGCCGGCGCCGTCGACCGGCTCGCTCTCGGCCCGGACGCCTTCGTGGTCGAGGTCGCGAGCAACGACGGTTATCTGCTGCGGCACATGGTGGACCGGGGGATCCGCTGCCTCGGCATCGAACCGTCGGTGAACGTGGGTGCGGCGGCGCGGGAGGCGGGTGTGCCCACGCTCACGGAGTTCCTGGACGAGGCCACCGGCTCGGCCGTCCGCGCCGAGCACGGCCCGGCGGACCTGGTCGTGGCCAACAACGTGTACGCGCACATCCCCGACGTGGTCGGCTTCACCCGCGGGCTGCGCGCCCTGGTCGCCGACGACGGCTGGGTCTCCATCGAGGTGCAGCACCTGCTGACCCTGGTCGAGGAGAACCAGTACGACACGATCTACCACGAGCACTTCCAGTACTACACGGTCGCGTCCGCGACCCGGGCGCTGGCCAGCGGCGGACTCACCCTCGTGGACGTCGAGTTGCTGCCCACGCACGGCGGCTCCATCCGGCTGTGGGCCCGCCCGGCCGAGGTGGCCGGCGAGCCGACCGCCAGGGTGGCCGAGGTGCTGGACCGGGAGAAGGCCGCCGGGCTGCGGGAGCTGTCCGGTTACGCCGAGTTCTCCGCCCGGGTGGCCAAGGTGCGCCGGGACCTCCTGCGGTTCCTGATCGACGCGGCCGACCGCGGCGAGACGGTCGTCGGCTACGGCGCTCCCGGCAAGGGCAACACCCTGCTCAACCACTGCGGCATCCGGCCCGACCTGCTCCCGTACACGGTCGACCGCAACCCGTACAAGCACGGCAGGTTCACGCCGGGCACCCGCATCCCGATCCTGGCACCCGAGCAGATCGCCGCCGACCGGCCGGACTACGTGCTCGTCCTCCCGTGGAACCTGCGGGACGAGCTGGTCGAGCAGCTTTCCTTCGTGCACGCCTGGGGCGGCCGCCTGGTCTTCCCCATCCCGGAACTGAGCATTGTCGAGGTCAAGCCGTGAAGGTCGTACTGTTCTGCGGTGGTTACGGGTTGCGGATGCGCAGCGGAACCTCCGACGACGTCCCCAAGCCGATGGCGATGGTCGGCCCGCGGCCGCTGATCTGGCACGTGATGCGCTACTACGCGTCCTTCGGCCACACCGAGTTCATCCTGTGCCTCGGGTACGGGGCGCACCACATCAAGGACTTCTTCCTCAACTACCAGGAAACGACGTCCAACGACTTCGTGCTGCGGGGCGGGCGGACCGAGCTGCTGTCCACCGACATCGCCTCCTGGACGATCACCTTCGTGCAGACCGGCATCGAGTCGCCGATCGGGGAGCGGCTGCGCCGGGTGCGGCCCTACCTGGAGGGCGACGAGATGTTCCTCGCCAACTACGCCGACGTGCTGACCGACGCCCCGCTGCCGGAGATGATCGACCGGTTCGCCCGGCGCGACGCCGGTGCGTCGATGATGGTCGTGCCGCCGCAGTCCTCGTTCCACTGCGTGGACCTGGGCGATGACGGCCTGGTGGGGGGCATCACCGCGGTGAGCGACATGCCGCTGTGGGAGAACGGCGGCTACTTCGTGCTCCGCCAGGAGGTCTTCGACCACATACCCGAGAACGGGGACCTGGTGGCCGACGGGTGCGCCCAACTGGCCAAGCAGGGGCGCCTGGTGGCGTACCAGCACCGCGGCTTCTGGAAGCCGACCGACACCGTGAAGGAGCGGGCCGCGCTCGACGAGGCCTACGCGCGGGGCGACCGCCCGTGGGCCGTGTGGGAGCGGGACGGCGCGGGCGCGGGCGCGGGCACGGCCGGTGGCGGGAACGGCTTCGGAGCGGGGGCGTGATCCGGCTCGGCGCCGGGCCCGTGGACCGGCTCGTCGCGCTGGGGGCGCACTGCGACGACATCGCCATCGGCGCCGGCGGCACGCTGCTGACGCTGTGCCGGGCCCGGCCGGGCATCCGGATCGACGCGCTCGTGCTCTCCGGCGGCGGCAGCGAGCGGGAGGACGAGGAGCGCGCCGCGCTCGCCGCCTTCTGTCCGGGCGCCGATCTGCGGCTGACGGTGCTCAAGCTGCCGGACGGGCGGCTGCCGGCGCACTGGGACGAGGCCAAGGCCGCGGTCGAGGAGCTGCGCGGGCAGACCGAGCCCGATCTGGTCCTCGCGCCGCGCACCGAGGACGCGCACCAGGACCACCGCGGCCTGGCGAAGCTGGTCTCCACCGCGTTCCGCGACCATCTCGTGCTCGCCTACGAGATCGTCAAGTGGGACGCGGACCTCGGCCGTCCGACGGCGTACCAGCCGCTGTCGCCGGAGATCGCCGAACAGAAGGTCCGGCTGCTGCAGGAGCACTACGCCTCGCAGCGGCACCGGCCCTGGTACGACCGGGAAGCCTTCCTCGGCCTCGCGCGGATCCGCGGCATCGAATGCCACGCGCGCTACGCCGAGGGCTTCGCCGTCACCAAACTCACTCTCGACCTGGGGGAATGAACCTTGCGCGTACTGCTGACCGGACACCAGGGCTACCTGGGCACCGTGATGGCCCCGGTCCTCACGGCCGCCGGGCACGAGGTCGTCGGTCTCGACGCCGGCCTGTTCGCCGACTGCGTCCTCGGCCCGCTGCCCGCGGACCCGCCGGGACGGCGCGTCGACCTGCGCGACGTCACGGCCGATGACGTCGCCGGGGTGGACGCCGTGATCCACCTCGCCGCGCTGTCCAACGACCCGCTGGGATCGCTGGCGCCGGACCTCACCTACGACATCAACCACCACGCCTCCACACGGCTGGCCAAACTGGCCCGCGATGCCGGGGTGCGGCGCTTCCTGTACGCCTCGACCTGCTCCGTCTACGGCGCCTCCGGCGGCGACGGCCTCGTGACCGAGGACGCCCCGCTGCGCCCGGTGACGCCGTACGCGGAGTCCAAGGTCCGGGTGGAGGACGACCTGCACGCCCTGGCGGACGGCGACTTCACCCCGGTGTACCTGCGCAACGCCACCGCCTTCGGCTTCTCGCCCCGGCTGCGCGCCGACATCGTGCTGAACAACCTGGTGGGCCACGCGCTCCTGACCGGCGAGGTCCTCGTCCTCTCCGACGGCACCCCGTGGCGGCCGCTGGTGCACGCCGCGGACATCGCCCGGGCCTTCGCGGCCGCGCTGGTCGCGCCGCGGGAAGCGGTGCACGACCGGGCGTTCAACATCGGCAGCGAGAGGAACAACGTCACGGTCGCCGAGATCGCCGAGCAGGTCGCCGCGGCCGTGACCGGCTCGAAGGTCGTGATCACCGGAGAGGCCGGCGCCGATCCGCGGTCGTACCGGGTGGACTTCTCCCGGTTCCGCGCCGCGGTGCCCGGCTTCGACTGCGAGTGGACGGTGGAGCGGGGCGCGCTCGAACTCGCCGACGCCTACCGCCAACACGGGCTGACCCAGGAGGACTTCGAGCAGCGCTTCACCCGACTGGCCGTGCTGCGCGCGGCGTCCGAGGCCGGCACCGTCGACAACACCCTGCGGTGGCGCCGATGACCGCGGTCGGCGCGGAGATGCACGCGCTGGTGGAGCGGCTGTACCCGCTGTGCCGCAGCATCACCGGCGACGGCGTGCGCGCCACCCTGGACATCGTCGGCGAGTACATCCCGCTCCAGGTGCACGAGGTGCCGACCGGGACGCCCGTGCTCGACTGGACGGTGCCGCAGGAGTGGAACATCCGGGACGCGTACGTCGCCGACTCCACCGGCAAGCGGGTCGTCGACTTCGCCGCGTCCAGCCTGCACGTGCTCGGCTACAGCGTGCCGGTGTCGGCGACCATGCCGCTGGCCGAGCTGCGCCCCCACCTGCACACCCTGCCGGACCACCCGGCCTGGGTGCCGTACCGCACCAGCTACTACACGCCGGAGTGGGGGTTCTGTCTGGCCCAGGAGACCCTGGACGCGCTGCCGGAGGGCGCGTACGAGGTCCGTATCGACTCCACGCTCGCGGACGGCCACCTCACCTACGCCGAGCACGTCGTCCCGGGGCAGGTCACCGACGAGGTGATCGTCTCCTGCCACGTCTGCCACCCGTCCCTGGCCAACGACAACCTGGCCGGCATCGCGGTGGCGACGTACCTGGCCCGCGCGCTGGCGCGGGAAACGCCGTACTACACCTATCGGTTCCTGTTCGCGCCCGGCACCATCGGGGCGATCACCTGGCTCGCACGCAACGCGGAGCGGATCGAGGAGGTCAAGCACGGGCTGGTGCTGGCCTGCGCCGGCGACTCGGGCAAGCTGACGTACAAACAGAGCAGGCGCGGTGACGCGGAGATCGACCGGGTGCTGCGGTACGTGCTGGCCTCGTCCGAACGCCCGCACCAGATCAATGAGTTCACTCCGTACGGCTACGACGAGCGGCAGTTCTGCTCCCCCGGCTTCGACCTCGGCGTGGGCTCGCTCAGCCGGACCCCGTACGCGGGTTACCCGGAATACCACACCTCGGCGGACAACCCGGACTTCGTCTCCCCGGAGGCGATGGCGGACACCCTCGCCGTCTGCCGCGAGGCGTTCGCCGTGCTCGACCGCGACCGGCGGTACGTCAACCTCAGCCCCTACGGCGAACCACAGCTGGGGCGGCGCGGGCTGTACGACTCGCTCGGCGGCCGCAGCGACGCGAAGCAGGCGCAGATGGCCATGCTCTGGGTGCTCAGCCTCTCCGACGGGGAGCACGGTCTGCTGGACGTCGCCGAGCGGTCGGGACTGCCGTTCGACACCGTCGTCGCCGCGGCCGACGCCCTGTGCGGTGCCGGACTGATCAAGGCATGACACCGATGACCACGGAGGGGGACGAAGCGACGGTGCCGCAGGCCCCGCCCGGGCCTGCCGGGCGGTCCGCCATGCGGGCCATGGTCGGCCGGCTGTCCTGGGGGCTGGCCGACCAGGCGGCTTCCAGCATCAGCAACTTCGCGGTGGGCATCTACGTGGCGCGCTCGCTGGGGGCGACCGCCTTCGGCGTGTTCAGCCTGGCCTGGGTGACCTACGGCGTGGTGCTCAACGTCTCCCGCGGGCTGGCCACCGACCCCCTCGTGGTGCGCTTCAGCGGCGTGCCGGAGGCCGCGTGGCGCGGGGCGGTGGCCCGGTCCTCGGGCACCGCCCTCGGCGTCGGCGTCGCCCTCGGCGCGGCGTGCCTGGTGGCCGGGCTGGGCCTCGGCGGCAGCGTGGGGCCCGCGCTGGCCTGCCTCGGCGTGGTACTGCCGGGGCTGCTGCTGCAGGACGCCTGGCGGTACTCGTTCTTCGCCGCCGGCGCCGGGCAGAAGGCATTCGCCAACGACGTCGTGTGGGGCGTCGCGCTCGTCCCGGCGATGCTGGTCGCCGCGCACGTGGGCAGCGTGGCCGCCTTCGTGCTCGCCTGGGGCGGATCCGCCACGGTGGCCGCCGCCTACGGCTGGCTCCAGTGCGGCATCCGGCCCCGGATGACCGGCGCCCGCGGGTGGCTGCGCGAGCAGCGTGACCTCGGCTACCGGTATCTGGCCGAGAACGTCGGCCTCAGCGGCGCGTACCAGATCCGGGCGTACGGGCTCGGCGCGATCGTCGGGGTCACCTCGGTGGGCGCCGTCCGGGGCGCCGAACTGCTGCTCGGCCCGTTCCTCGCGGTGCTGATGGGGCTGTCGCTGGTCACCGTCGCGGAGGCGGCCCGGGTCCTGCGGCGGGCCTCGCACCGGCTCGGCCGGTTCTGTCTCCTGCTCGGCGGTGGGCAGGCCGCCGCCGCGCTGCTCTGGGGCGCCGCCCTGCTGCTGGTCCCGGACCGGCTCGGCGAGCTCGTACTCGGCGACGTCTGGGCCGCCGCCTCGCAGCTCATCGTCCCGGCCACGCTCGGCGTCGCGGGCGCCAGTCTCGGCACCGGCGCGGCGGCCGGGCTGCGCGCGCTCGGCGCGGCCCGGCGCAGCCTGCGTTGCCAGATGTTCGCCTCCGTCTGTTACGCCGGCGGCGGTGTCGGCGGTGCGGTCGTGGCCGGCACGGTCGGCTCGTCCTGGGGCGTCGCCGCGGCGACGGTCAGCAGCTCGGCCGTGTGGTGGCTCCAACTGCGCTCCGCCCTGCGCGAGCACCACCAAGATTCCATCCGTGAAGTGAGGACACCATGACCGCCCAACCCAGGCTGAGCATCGGCCTGCCCGTGTACAACGGCGAGGAGTACCTGGCCGAGTCGCTCGACGCCCTGCTCGGCCAGACCTACGAGGACTTCGAGCTGGTAATCTCCGACAACGCCTCGACCGACGGCACCCAGGACATCTGCCGCCGGTACGCCGCGCGGGACTCGCGCATCCGCTACCTCCGGCTGCCGCGCAACGTCGGGGCCACGCCCAACCACAACCTCGTGTTCACCGAGAGCCGCGGCGAGCTGTTCAAGTGGGCCTCGCACGACGACCTGTACGCCCGGGACCTGTTGCGACTCTGCGTGGAGGCCCTGGACGAGCGACCCGAGGTGATCCTCGCGCACTCCGGGCAGGCGGTCATCGACGGCGACGGCAAGGTGACGCTCCCCTACGAGTACGGGCTGGCCACCGACTCGCCCAAACCGCCGGAGCGCTTCCGCAGCCTGCTGTTCGAGCCCGGTGGCGACGACTTCTACGGGGTGATGCGGGCCGACGTGCTGCGCCGGGTGAAACCGCTCGACAGCTACCACCACGCGGACCGCACCTTCGTCGCCGAGATCACCCTGCACGGGCCCTTCCACCAGGTGCCGGAGCTGCTCTACTTCCGGCGCGACCACCCCACCCGCGCCGAGCGGGCGAACCCGTCCAAGCGCTCCCGCAGCGCCAACCTGGACCCGCGCCGGGCGGGCCCGCTGCACCCGACGCCCCGGCTGCTCGCCGAATACGTCTGGGGGTTCGTCGAGGCGATCGGGCGGGCGCCGCTGTCCGCCGCGGACCGGCGCCGGTGCTACGGCCACCTCGCCGCATGGATGACCAGCCGGGTCCGGCCCGGCGCCGGCGAGCGGATCGAGGACCGCGCCCCCGTCGACCCGGCCCTGCTCACCGTCTCCGTCGACGACCTCGTCGCCGGGCGGGCGGGGAGGCGGGCATGACGGGGCAGACGGACACGACAGGGCGGGCGGACACCGCACCCGGACACGAAACCCCGGTGCGCGTAGGGGTGTTCGGCCTGCTCGGCTCCGGCAACCTCGGCAACGACGGGTCGCTCGAAGCGGTGCTCGGCTACCTCCGCGCCGCGCACCCGGAGGCGGTCGTGGACGCGCTGTGCGGCGGTCCCGAGGTCGTCACGACCCGGTACGGGATCCCCGCGACGCGGCTGCACTGGTACCGCGGGGAATACCGGACCGCGTCGCGGGCGGGCGCGGTCGTGGCGAAGGGGCTGGGCAAGCTCGTCGACGCGGTCCGCACCGCCGCCTGGGTGCGCCGGCACGACGTGGTGATCGTGCCGGGCATGGGCGTCCTGGAGGCCACGCTGCCGCTGCGGCCGTGGGGCTTCCCGTACGCGCTGTTCCTGCTCTGCGCGTCCGGGCGGCTGTTCGGCACCCGGGTCGCGCTGGTCAGCGTCGGCGCGGCCCCGATCGGCAACCGGCCGACCCGGGCCCTGGTGCGCTGGTCGGCGCGGCTGGCCACGTACCGGTCGTACCGGGACGCCCCGTCCCGCGACGCGATGCGGGCGATGGGCGTGGACACCGCGCACGACGAGGTCTACCCGGACCTCGCCTTCTCCCTGCCGACTCCGGCGGCGAGCGCGCCCTCGGGCACGCCGGGCCCGGTCTGCGTCGGCGTCATGGCCTTCCACGGCGGCAACGACGACCGCGCCCGGGCCGAGGAGATCCACCGGCGCTACCTCGACGGGACGATCCGGTTCGTCCGCGCGCTGATCGAGGAGGGCAGGCCGGTCCGGCTGCTCACCGGCGACCAGGTCGACGCACCGGTGGTCACCGCGATCCTCGACGCGGTGGACTCGCCGCTGGTCACCACGGCCGAAACCCGCTCCCTGGCCGACCTGATGAAGGAGATGGCGGCGGTCGACACGGCCGTGGCCGTCCGCTACCACAACCTGATCTGCGCGCTGAAGGTCGGCACGCCGATCCTCGCCCTCAGCTACGCCGCGAAGAGTGACGCGCTCATGGACCGCATGGGGCTCGCCGCGTACTGCCACCCGGCCCGCGAGGTCGACGCGGAGCGGCTGCTGGAGCAATTCCGGGAGCTGGAGCGGCGATCGGCGCAACTGCGGCGCACCCTCGCCGAGCGGAACCTGACCGCCACCCGGCAGCTCGAGCACCAGTTCACCGCCCTGACCGCGGCCCTCTTCCCGGCGGCCGACCACACCCACGCCCTGCGGGAGACCCCATGAAGGCGACCGAAGTCCCGTCGATCGACGGCGCGTTCCTGTTCGAGCCGACGCCGTACGCCGACGAACGCGGCTTCTTCTGCCGCACGTTCGACGCCGACGTGGTCCGCTCGGTGGGCCTCGACCCGGACGGCTTCGCCCAGGACAGCGTGTCCCGCTCGGTCCGGGGCGTGCTGCGCGGCCTGCACCTGCGCTCGGGCGCCGGTGAGGCCAAGCTCGTGCGGTGTTCGTACGGGCAGGTCTTCGACGTCGTCGTGGACCTGCGGCCCGACTCGCCGACCTACCGCAACCGGGCCTTCTTCGACCTGTCCGGCGAGACGCAGGTGACCGTGTACGTCCCGGCGGGGTGCGCGCACGGCTTCCAGGCGCTGACCGACACCGCGGATGTCTCGTACCGGATAGATCGCCCCCATGATCCGGCCGAGGACGTTACGATCGCCTTCGACGACCCGGAGCTCGCCATCCCCTGGCCGCTGCCGGTCGTCTCGATGTCGGAGCGGGACCGCAAGGCACCGAGCCTCGCCGAGATCCTGCGGCACAGGGAGGGCTGAAGTCAGCGTGGACGGCGAAGAGTTCCTGCTGCCCCGGTCGCGAATGGCGAACGAGCGGCTGCACGCCATGATCCCCGGCGGCGCGCACACCTACGCCAAGGGCGACGACCAGTACCCCGAGCACCTGGCCCCGGTCATCAGCCACGGCCGCGGTGCCCACGTGTGGGACGTCGACGGCAACCGCTACATCGAATACGGCTCCGGCCTGCGGTCGGTGAGCCTCGGCCACGCCCACCCGCGCGTACTCGAGGCGGTGCGGCGGGAACTCGACCGCGGCAGCAACTTCGTCCGGCCGTCCATCGTGGAGGTCGAGGCCGCGGAGCGCTTCCTGGCGACGGTGCCGACCGCGGAGATGGTGAAGTTCGCGAAGAACGGCTCCGACGCCACCACCGCGGCGGTGCGTCTGGCCCGCGCGGTCACCGGGCGCCCGCGGGTGGCCCTCTGCGGCGACCATCCCTTCTTCTCCGTCGACGACTGGTTCATCGGCACCACGCCGATGTCCGCCGGCATCCCCGCGGCCACCACCGAGCTCACCGTGGCTTTCCCCTATGGGGACTTGGCCGCCACGGAGGAGTTGCTCACCCGGTACCAGGACGAGGTCGCCTGCCTGATCCTCGAACCCGCCGGTACGACCGAGCCTCCGCCCGGGTACCTCGCCGGCCTGCGCGAGCTGGCCGACCGGCACGGCTGCGTCCTGATCTTCGACGAGATGATCACCGGCTTCCGCTGGTCCGAGGCGGGCGCCCAGGGCCTGTACGGCGCCGTCCCCGACCTCTCCACGTTCGGCAAGGCGCTGGGCAACGGCTTCGCCGTCTCCGCGCTGGCCGGACGCCGCGAGCTGATGGAGCGGGGCGGGCTGCGTCACTCCGGCGACCGGGTGTTCCTGCTGTCCACCACGCACGGGGCGGAAACGCACTCGCTCGCCGCCGCGATGGCCGTGCAGACCACCTACACCGAGGAGGGCATCACCGCCCGGCTCCACGACCTCGGTGAGCGGCTGGCCGCCGGTGTCCGCGAGGCCGCGGCCGCGATGGGCGTCGGCGACCACGTCGTCGTCCGGGGCCGCGCCAGCAACCTGGTCTTCGCCACCCTCGACGAGAACCGCCGGCCGTCGCAGCGGTACCGCACCCTGTTCCTGCGCCGGCTCCTCGCGGGCGGGGTGCTGGCCCCGTCGTTCGTGGTGAGCAGCGCCCTCGACGACGCCGACATCGCCCGCACCGTGGACGTGGTGGCCGAGGCGTGTGCGGTGTACCGCAAGGCCCTGGACGCCGCCGACCCGAGCCCGTGGCTGGCCGAGCGGCCGGTGAAGCCGGTGTTCCGCCGCTTCTCGTGAAATGAAGTGACGCGACGTCAGCGGCGGTTCCAGCGGCCGCCGTTGGCCATCCGCTCGGCCGTCCGGTCGACCGTCCACGCGGTCGCCGGTACCACCGCCAGCGCGGTGCACCAGCCGCCGAGGGCGTCTGTCGGGTAGTGCGCGCCCAGGGCGACCTGCGCCCAGCCCATGGCCGCGCCGGCACACAGCGCCGCGCCCAGCACGAGGAGCGTGCCGGCCGTCCTGCCGAGGCCGAGCCGGCCGGTCGCGAGCAGCGCCGCCATGACGGCGAGCGCGGTGAGGAAGGCGGTGTGCCCGCTCGGGTAGGACAGGTACCCGCCGTGGATGGTGCGCCCCACCAGGTGCTTGAGCAGCGTCGTCGTCCCCACCGCGATGCCGACGCCGACGACGACGAGCACCGCCGCGCGGGGCCGCCGAAGCAGCAGGCAGCCCGTCACGAGGGCCGCGATCACCAGCATCGATCCGACGGGCTCCCCCAGGAAGTCCAGGACCAGAGCGACCCGCCGCCACGGCGGCCGCACCCCGTCCACCGTCGGCTGGATCCACCCGTCCACCATGCCGGGCCGGCCGTGCCCGGCGTACCGGATCCCGAGTACGACGACCATCAGCGCGGCGAGTCCCGCGATCACCCCGAGCCACGCGCGCAGCGCCGGGGGCAGCAGCCGATCCAACGCCTGCCCCCCGTAGTGTCCGACCCGCGTCCGTCTCGGCTGTCACCCTAACCAATCCGGTCGCGGCACACGGCGCGAATGCCCGGACCACCCCACGAACGCCCGGGTGCGCTTCAGCGCTCGAAGACGATCACCTCGTACCCGGCACCGACGACCAGCTCACCACCGGGGGCGAACGCGACGGCACCCGCTCTGACGGGCAGCCGGATCTCCTGCAGGAGCGTGGCGTTGCCGAGGTCCCAGACACCCACGGTGTCACGGGTGGCGGTGACGGCCACCGGCACCCCGTCCAGCAGGCCGAGTTCCACATCGGATACCCAGCCGCCGCCGAGCCGGTGACGCAGCCGCCGGGTCCGCAGGTCCCACACCTGGGCGCCGCTGCGGGCAGTGGCCGCCAGCATCACCGGGTCGCGTCCGTCAGTGCCCCAGGCCAAACCGTTGATCTGATCGGTCAGGCCTTCGAAGTCACCCACCCGCGTCCCGTCGGCGGGGTCCCAGAGCCCTGTCCGCCGCCCGGTCGGCCAGGGCGGACCGTACTCCGCGATCACGACCAGAAGCCGTCCGTCCACGAGGACCCAGTCCGAGGCGGAGTCGTAGGTATGGGCCTCGAAGGCCCCGCTGATCCGCAGGGTTTCCAGGTTCCAGATGCCGCTCCACGACCTGTCGTAGTCGTTCGTCCCGAGCAGGGCGACGGGAGCCCCATCGAGGTGACCGCAGGCCGACACGTGCACACCCGCAGGACCCGCCTCGATCCTCGTGCGCTCCGATCCGTCCGCGAGATTCCACACGCGTACGGTGTCGTCGTCGCCACTGGTCACGGCGACCGGCGCACCGGAGACCGTCGCACAGCACACCTTGTTCACCCAGCCGGTGTGTCCTTCGAGACGATGCAGCATCCTTCCGGAGGCCACGTCCCAGACGCGTGCCGTGTGGTCGCTGCTCGCGGACACCGCGACAGCGGCCCCGTCCAGCACCGTGCACACGACCGCCCTCACCGCGCTGGTATGGCCCGGAGCCTGAACCTCCCCGAATTGCTCCTCCAGGCTCCACAGCCGGACGGATCCGTCCATGGTGGAGCTGGCGCACACCGGCCGACCGTCCACACGTGTCGTCACGATGGAATGCACCCAGCCCGCATGGCCGTTCAGCCGCGCGAGCGGCCGGCCGTCGTGCCGCTCCCTCAGCTCCATCGAACCGTCCGCGCCGCCCGTCACCATGGCCACGCGGCCGTCGAGCTCGGTGAACGCGAGGGCCGAGATCCAGCCCGACCCGGTGGGCCAGGAGGAGACGACGGTGTCCGTCGCCAGGTCACGGAACTCAAGCTCGCCGTGGCGGGAGCCCAGGGCCACGAACGCGCGGCCGTCCTGGACGAGATGTGCCACGGCCTCGTGGTCATCGGAGTCGTGGAGGTCATCGCACTCCCCGGATTCGAGGTTCCACCGCCGCAGCGGGCCGTAGGGCAACGCGACCACAGCGGTGGCGACCCCCTGCAGGTCCACGCAGAGGACGGGAAGCCGGTGCGCACTTGACCCGGACCGCCTCGGAAGGGTTCGCCTGACCTCTCCGGAGAACAGTTCCCGGGCCCAGGCCGACCCGTCCGGGGCGCACCCGACGATCAGCACCTCGCCGCGGGACCGGATGCACGCCAGACCTGCCACGGCGATCGGCACGTCCCCATCGTCGGCCTTGCGGGCGGCCTCGGCCTCGCTCTGCACCACGAACCGCCGCATTTCGGCGGTGCGTTCGAGGTCCCAGACGCGCACGGTTCCGTCATCGGACGCGGTCACGACGAGGGTGTCGCCCTCCACCTCGATGGAGTCCATCGCCGCCACGCTGCGGGTGTGCCCCTCCAGGGTGGCCACACAGCTCTGCCGCGCCGGATCCCAGACCTGAACCGGTCCCCCGTGCTGCGCGCTGAGCACGACCGGCATCCCCTTCAGCTCCGCCGCGAGCAGCGGATCACCGGCCGTCGAGGTCAGCTCCCCTCGGTACAGGGTGCTCGTCTGGGACCCGGTCGCCCAACGCGGCGTCCAGTCCAGTCGCTTCCCCAGCCCCGCCCGGTGCTCCTCCAGCCGGTACCGGGCCGCGTCCACCGCCAGCACCTGAGCCCGCTCGCCCACCGGCAGGTCGCGGTAGAGGTGGGCCGAGGTCCGGTACATCGTGCGGACACGCCGCGCCTCTGGACTCCGTACGCCGTCGAGCGCGGCCAGCAGGCCGTCCGGGCCCGCGTGCACGAGGAACCACGGGTCCCGCAGCAGGCGTTCCAGGTCCCCCGAGGCGGCCGCGTGGCCCGCCACGTGCGCGTGGACGTACGGGTGTCCGCGCTCCCAGTCCGGACCGTCACCGTCGCTCCGGGGCGGCACCGACGCGATCAGCTCGGCCGTCATCCGGCGCTGGTCCTCGCGGCTGCGCCGCGGATCGCGCAAGTGCTCGGCCAGCGCCTCGTGATACAGCCGGAAGACCGACCGGTCCGCACCGTCCGGCACCTCCACCACGTACGCACCCGCGTGCCGCCACAGCCAGTCCACGTCGTCATTGGTGCACTTCTCGCCCGACAGGGCCGCCGCCAGTGGAGCCCACAGCGAGTCCCACGGCAGCCCCGAGCCCTCCGCGTACGCCAGGGGCCGCAGCAGGCGCCGTACCCGCTCCTCGTCCTCGCCGTACCGGGCCAGATAGGCGTCGAACGCCTGCCCGACCTCCGAGGGCAGCTCCTCCTCCCAGCCCGGGCGGGACAGGTCGGGCGTCAAGTCCCCGTGGAGCAGGGCCCGTACGGTCATCCGGGCGACCAGGAAGGAGCGGCCCGCCCGCCGGGCCACCGCCGTGGCCATGGCCTCGCGGTCCGCCGCCGTCAGCCCGCCCGGCATCCCGGCGAGTGTGCTCCGCGCGTACTGCTCGATGTCGTCGCGGCCGGTGTACGCGTCGACGTCCAGATCGATCACCTCGACGGCCCGGCCCAGCTCGGGGATCATCGTACGCCGGGTGCCGATCAGCAGGCGCAGGTGGGGCAGGACCGACATCGGCCGCAGCAACTCCCGGGCGATGCGCTGCGGTTCGCGCCCGCCGACGCCCGTACCCGCCTCCTCCAGCGCGTCGATCAGCACGGTCCGCCGGGGGCCCTCGCACTCGGCGAGGCGGGCCAGCAGCTCCGGCGGGCTGTCCGCCTCCACCTCCAACGCGTCGGCGAGCCGGGCGGTGAGCCGCTCCAGGGTGGTGCCGTGCGCGTGCACGGAGACCGTGACCGCACCGGAGGGCGGCAACAGGTGCGCGGGTACCTCCGGGTGGTCCGGGCGGGCCAGCGTGAGCAGTCTGCCCAGGACAGCCGACTTGCCCGAGCCCGGATCGCCGGTGACCACCCGCGCCCGGGCATCGTGGGCGGGATCCCGCAGCCAGCCCGCCAGCGTGGCCAGGGCCCGTGCGCGCCCGGTGAACCAGTCCCCCGGCTCGCTCGCGTACTCCACGCCTCGGCCCCGCGGACCGAAGTGCGCGGTCCACTCGCGCTGCGACTCCACGTCCATCGCCTCGTCCGGCAGCCCGGGCCGGTAC
This sequence comes from Streptomyces sp. NPDC002138, assembly GCF_040296485.1. Classification (NCBI taxonomy): domain Bacteria; kingdom Bacillati; phylum Actinomycetota; class Actinomycetes; order Kitasatosporales; family Streptomycetaceae; genus Streptomyces; species Streptomyces sp. NPDC002138. The sequence continues at coordinate 44,162 of NZ_JBEOXE010000030.1, forward strand.
TTCGGGTTGGGCAGGAACGGCGGGACCGCCCGGCCGGATACCGCGTGATAGCTGGCGCACTGGTCCGGGCGGTGCCCCCGGAAATGGTCGTTGACCTGGTCGATCACCGTCGGCAGGTCCAGGTACCGCTGTCGCATCCCGGCCGCGCCCGCACGCACCGCGGCCTCGAGCGCGGTCACGAAGGCGTGGTCGTAAGCGAGTTCGCGGGAGCGGGCCGAGGCCACCAGCCACAGACCGTCGGCCCCCGGGGGCCGGTAGTCCACCAACTGGCCGGTGACGCGGGCGATCTCGGCTGTGCCGAGTTCGGCGTAGCAGGTGTCCAGCAGCAGGAGGACGTGCCCGACCGCGGTGTCGACCAGCAGGTCCGCGAGGTCGCGGGAGGCGAGGGTGGTGCTCACGCGGCTACGGCGGCTGTTGCGGCAGGTGAGCCGGTGGTGGCGGTCGTCGCGCAGGCCGTGTCCCGCGTAGTACACGACGAGCACGTCCTCCGTGCGGCGTTCGTCCGCCTTGAGCCAGTCCTCCAGACCGGCGCGCACCTGCTGGGCGTCGGGGGCGCGGGCGAGCTCGGGGAGGATCTCCGCGTATCCGAGGGAGGAGAAGAGGTCCGTGACCCGCCGCAGGTCCTCGTCCACGCCGGGCAGGTCCTCCAGCAGGGGATCGGCGGTGAACGTCCCGGTGCCGAAGGCGAAGACGTACCGGTTGAGCCCGTCGGCGGGCGGCCCGGTCGAGGCGGCCGCCTCGGGGGCGCCGGTCGCGCGGGTGCCTGCCATCGGGTTGTGCGTCACCGGGTTGTGCGTCACCGGGTCTTGCGTCACCGGGCCAGCCCCTCGGCGATGGCCGTCCCGGTCTCCACCGCTGTCAGGTAGGCGCGCATGCTGTGCATCTCGGAGCCGTTGTGCACGAGCAGGTCGCGCACCTCCGGTCCGAAGCGGGGCGCCAGTTCGCGGACGAGCGCGACCACGTCCGCACTGTCGGCCACGTTCGTCCACTGCTTGACCGGGGCGGGCCAGGCCCCGCTGCCGCCCTGCTCCGGCGCGGGCTGCAGGCGGTCGAAGACCAGCCCGCCCAGACCCAGCGGGGAACCGAGGGTGACCAGGGTCAGCGGCGGCCGCTCCGGCCCGAGCGCGCACAGCACCTCGTAGGCGACCACCGAACCGAGCGAGTGGCCCACGACGACCCGGGTGTCCGGCGTGATCAGCTCCGCGGCCCGAGCCCGTACCGCTTCACGTAGCCCGGGCTCCGTGAAGTAGCGACGTACCTGCTTGAGGTCGGAGATGAGCAGCCTGTCGGAGACGGCGCCGAAGAACCGCGTGCGGGTGAGGGCGTCCAGGGCGCGGCGCACCCAGTCGACGGACAGGGGGCGCCCGGCGAGACGTCCGACGCCGCCGCGGGCGGCGGGGCCGATGGTGTTCGGTCCGGGGGCGTCCGGACCGGGGATGCGGGGGTCCAGTCGGGCCGCCTCCCGCCACCAGGCCTCCAGCAGTTCGGCCTCGAAGCCCAACTCCACGTCCGCCGCCTGGTAGTACGGCTCGCCTCGCGTTCCCGGCTGCCGGTAGAGGTCTCCGTACGCGGCGCAGGACATGTCGCCGTCGGCAAGCCGTCCGAGCGTGGGATCGCGGCGCAGGGCGAGCCCCACGCCACCGCGCAGCGCCGGCTCGACTTCCGCCAACAAGGTTTCGGCGGTGTCGAGTTGCCGCCCCACCCCGTGCACCACGACGATCCGGCTCATGGCCCCCCTCAAGCGCGTCCCCGTGCTCCCGCCCCGAGCTTAGTCGGAGGCGGGCACCGTGGTCCGACCTCTTCGCGGTCAAGACCCGCCCAGCCGGGATCAGTTGGGTCAAGATCCGCTGGGTCACGGTTCCGTCCCGGCGAACGGGTGGCCGCGAACAGGTGCGCGAGGCGCCGGGAGCCGCCGCTCCGGCTGGTCGGCGGCATGCCCAGCGCGGGTGCGCGCGGCTGTGCGTGTAACAGGAATGTATGAGCGGGCACCACGACGGAACGGCTCACCACCCCGCGCGACTCCTTGTCATCAGAAGCGCCAACCGATTCCCGATTCCCGATTCCCGGCTACCGGTTCCCGGCTAACCGATTCCTCTTCGAAGGATGCAACGATGCGCGTTCACAAGGTCACCTTCGCCGCCCTGGCCGTCGCCGCCGGCCTGACGCTCACGGCCTGCCAGAACGGCGAAGACGGTGCGGCACACGGCGCGCCGTCGTCCCCGTCCACCGTGTCGCCCTCCGCGTCCCGCCCCACGTCGCCGTCCGCGTCCACCCCGGCGTCCCCGGGCGGCGGTAAGGAGTCCGCCGGGACGGGCTCCAACGGAAAGGGCACGGCCGCCGGGACCGGCTCGGGCGAGAACGGCAAGGCCGGCACGTGCCGCACCGACAATCTGGTGATCACGGCGATCGACAGCACGATCGGCGGCGACACCGACGGTACCGTCGCGGTGCAGCTGAAGAACCGCGGCGGTCAGGACTGCACGCTCTCCGAGTACGCGGGCGTCGACCTGAAGACCAGCGCAGGGTCCCTGTCCGCGAAGCGCGCCGGCGAACACCCCGGCCCGACCGTCCTCAAGAAGGGCGCGGCGGTCTCCTTCGGCGTCACCTACCCGCTCAACACCTCCGGCGGTTCCGGCGTCCGCATCACGGGCCTGGTCGTGACCCCGCCGGACGAGACGAAGTCGGTCACCCTCGCCTGGCCGGGCGCCGCCACCCTGCCCGTCACGGACGGCGCCGGCTCCCCCGTCAAGGTGGGCCCGATCGGCAGCGCCGGCCAGGGCGGCTGACCCACCGGGGCGCGCGGAGCGGATCGCGCCGCCGGCTCTCGTCCCCCACGGTCGGACCTCGCGCGGCTTGTCATACTTCCCGCATGGAGATGCGAGCCGTGGAAGCGGCCAGGCGCTGGCTGGCCGATCAGGGCGTCAATCAGGTGCGCGATGGCTGGGTGAGCGACGAGAAGCCCGGCGAGCTGCTCACGGCCACCCAAGTGGCCCAGTCCTGGGCCTGCGACGTGTTTACCGAAGACGTGGATGCGGCCGACCAAGTGCGGTTGGCTTTCGGGCTGTTGGACCTCCTCGACGAATACTGGGTCACGTGCGAGATCCGGTTCGCGGAGAAGAGCGCGGAGGGGCCCCTACCGGCCGGCGTGCTGTGGGACGGCTACCGTCGGCGGTTGGAGGCGGACCGGGACGCGGACGCCGTCACCTACTCGCTGTGGGTGGACTGGTTCGAGGATCACACGACTTCCGCGACGGCCTTCGCCGAGGTGCTCGGCCATGACATCGACCGAGTGGTGGCGGACCGATCGGAACCCCTGCTCCGCCGGGCCCGCCGGGTCCTGGAGCACTCCGGTCCGGTGCGCTGGACCGTGAAGGAGCCGACGTACCGCGCCGCGGCACGACTCTCCGACCTGCACCCGGCCGTCTTCCATGGCATCCGGGCGAGCTTCCACGACGTCTACGGCGACCTGGAGCCGACAGCCGCGCTGCTCCTCCTCGACCAGCTGGACCTCCCCGCGGGCACCCGGCACCTTGGGGAGCTGCGCCACGTGCTCGCCTCGGGGCACAAGAACCACTCCCGCGGTCCCGGCGCCTGGGAGGACGCGGTCCGCGCCTGCTCCTGAATGCCCCGCCGCCCCGCCCTTGTGCTAGCTGCGCTACTTGCCGTCCAACGCCGCCACGAGCTGCGGCAGCATGCCGCCGGCCACGACGAGGGCCAGGTGATCGTGGAAATCCCTGCTGCTGACGATCACGCCGTCCCGGACCCGCAGCACTTGGATGTTGGCGACCTCGAAGTCCTTCCCGGTCACCTGATGGTGCACCCGGTAGTTCCATTCGGAGACGATCACTTCCGGGTCGTCGGTCTCCCGGATCACCACGTTCTCCGGGATCAGCTCCAGCGGGCTCGCCGCGCCGACCGCCCGGAACCGCTCCTTGAGTGCGGCCCGCCCCTCGATGCGGCGCGGCCCGACCGGTTCGTAGACGGTCTCCACCACGGCGTCCTCCGCGTAGAGCTCGGCCAGCTCCTCGAACCGCCCCGCGGCGATGCCGTCGAGCAGCCTCTGGAAGACCGCACGCGGCGACAGCGTTTCGGACATGATCAACCCCCGGCAGGACTCGCCGCTAGAATCGGACTAGCGACTCAGGTTACGAACGATACGGACTGACGACTCCGGTTGTCTAGGGCGGCGACTCCGCCGTCGGCGGGGAGGGTGAGAGCGATGAGCGGCGCACAGGAACGCCCGCTGCGGGCGGACGCGGCCCGCAACCGGGCCAAGCTGCTGGCCGTCGCCACGGAGGTGTTCACCACCCGGGGCGTCGGGGTACCGACCGAGGAGATCGCCCAGGCCGCCGGGGTCGGGGTCGGCACGCTCTTCCGGCACTTCCCGACCAAGGAAGCCCTGTTGAGCGCGGTCATGGTGCGCAGGCTGGAGACGATCGCCGCTGAGACCGCACGACTGGCCGCCGAGGCCGAGCCCGCCGACGCCTTCTTCGGCTGCTTCCGCGTGGTGGTCGACCAGTCCTCGGGCAAGAGCGAGTTCACCCAGGCGCTCGCCGCGGCCGGCGTCGACGCGCACGCGCCCCTGCAAGAGTCCAGCATGGTGATCCAGGCACAACTGGCCGACCTGCTCGCCGGAGCCCAGCAGGTCGGTGCCGTCCGCCCGGACCTGGGCCTGCTGGAACTGATCGCCCTGCTGGTCGGCACCAGCACGATGATGGACCACCTCGGAACCGACGCCCCGGCCCGGGAACGCGTCTTCGATGTCGTCTTCGACGGCTTGCGCCCCCGCTGAACCAGCGACATGTCAACATACCGACAGCTCCGGGACCCGCCCTTCCCCAACACCCCTCAGCGACTGAGACGTTCGGCAGCGGAGGCGATGAAGGCCGACAGCGCGGTCTCGAACGCCGTCTCGCGGGTCTTCAGGTCGGGGAGATCGGCGGCTTCGGAGAGCGGGTCGATGAGGGCGAAGGCCGCGTCGGCGAGGGGTTCGGGGCGTCCGGAGACCAGGCGCATGCGGAAGAGGGCGGCTCCGGCGAGGGCGCCCAGACGGTCGGCTTCGGCGTGCGCCTCCTTCCTTGCGGCGGGATCTTCGCGGCGCAGCCAGACGGTGACGACGGCGCGCCGGAGCTCGGTCAGCGCGGCGGCGAAGTCGCTGTAGGCAGTGAGCCGTTCCTGGCGGCGCCGTTCGGCGGCGGCGACCGCCTCGGCCCTGCGCGCGGTCCGCTGCTGAAACAGGAAGGTGCTGAAGGAACCGAGCAGGGTCCCGGCGACGGCGATCAGGCTGACGAGGACGGCGGTCACCCCGCGAGTGGACCACACGGGTCCCCGGCAGACCAGACCGGAGGCCCGGAGGACCGGAGGCCCGGAGGCCCGGAGGTCTGGAGGTCCGGAGGTCCAGGAGGAAGGCGGGCTCTGGACGTGCGCCGCCGCCCGCCGCGCGCTACGCGCCCGACCTAGCCGTACGGGTTGAGAGCCCAGAAGCGGACGGTGGTGCTGCGGCGGTCGAACCACAGCCTGGTGGAGTAGCCACTGCCCTCGCGGTCGAGCTCGTGGGACCGGATCCACTGCGGGTTCTCCGGACCCTCACCCCTGAGCGGCTTCTCGAACCACGAGGAGAAGTCATGCGCGGGCCCGGCCGGCCCCTCGGGGACGAAGACGTGGGCCGCCGTCAGCGCGGCGAGTTTCCCCGGTGCCAGCCGGGCGAAGCCCGAGACCACCAGTTCCGGCGACGGTATGCCCCGGTCGTTGTCCCGGCTGCTCACCCACTTGCCGTCCGTGAGCGGCCCCAGCAGCGGGAACGCCCGCTCCAGCGGTGCGGTATCGGTGTGCCACTCCCCCTTGGCCCCGCTCGCCACCACGTGCCGCAAGACCCAGAAGGCGGGTAGGACCGCCAGCCCCGCCCCGATGCCGATCACCCTCCGTCGCTCCACCGCGATCCCCCCTCCTGCTCATGCCTGACGCCGGTGGGGCACCCTATCCGGCCGGGCAGCGCAAGTCCCTGATCGAGTGCCGCGGCCGACGGTGCACTCGAACGTGTGAGTTCGGCGGAGGCCACGCCCGCCGGGACTGGCCCGCACCCCGCTCCCGTATTCGTGTTCGAAGTTTTCGCCCTTCCGGGGCCGTTACGGCACCCGGTGGCGGGGTGTTGTTCGACCGTCGATCGGTTCCGCGTCAACCAGGGAGGACCTGTGCCGACACCGCCCCACTCCCATTCCGCCTCTGCCTCAATCGAACAAGACACCGCCGCGTCGCCCTGCCCCGGCCCCGGCTACCGCCCGCTGACGAACGCAGTACTCACGACGACATCGCCACACACGCGCACGACCCATCGAGGGGGACGACATGAGTGAGGAAACCGGCCACGAGGCCCATGGAGGAGCGGAGGTGTCGGATTCGGAACAGCTGCTGTTCGGCGGGGAGCTGGCCTACGACATCGGCTGGGAGAAGCACGAGGGCGCCTGGCTCAAGCTCGGCCTGTGGACCATGGCGAGGAACCTGCCGCGCATGGTCGCGATGGGGGTCCGGCTCGCGCACCTCGCCGATGCCCGCGCGTTACGGGTCGTCCTCGGCGCCGAGCTGGGCCGGGGCATCACGCAAGCGGTCGGTCTGGTCTCCGTCAACAGCGTGCTGGGCCACGTGCTTTCCAGTGGATCGACGACGAACGAGAGGCTGGCCCGGGCGGGACACCTGCTGGGCCAGCTCCTCACCCAGCAGGATGCCGCCGCCGAGGTCCGCGTCCACGAGGTCGGGCCGTTCCTCCTCGGCCACTTCCGGCACATGGCCGAAACCAGCGAGCGCGAGCAGACGCGCCTGGCCCGCCAGGCGGCTCGGATCGGCCTGATCGCCGACGCCGCCGGCGGGCTGGCCACGCTCCTCACGTACGGGGCACTGGGCGTGCTCCTGTGGACCGGGACGACGGCCCTGGCCGTCGCCGGCACCGCCGTCCTCGCCATCCGTACCGGTACCTCCAGTCTCGACAACCTCGTCCTGCAGATCACGGAGCTTCACCAGGAGTCCCTGTTCGTATCCGACTTCGAGCGTCTCTGCTCCGAAGCGACGGCCCGCGCCATCCCGGTGGGCGGGGATCCGCTGCCGGAGCACCTTGCGGAGATCCGCTTCGAGAAGGTCACCTTCACCTACCCGGGCAGTACCGATGAGACGACCCCCGAGCCGACGCTGCGCGAAGTGTCCCTGACCGTTCCGATGGGCAAGGTGGTCGCCCTGGTCGGCGAGAACGGGTCGGGGAAGTCCACCCTGATCAAGCTCCTGGCAGGCCTCTACCTGCCGGACGAGGGCCGCGGCACCATCTGGTGGGACGGCGTGGACACGGCGAAGGCCGATCGCGGGCAGATCTTCGCCAGGGTCGCGCTGATGAGCCAGTCCTTCTACCAGTGGCCGTTCACGTTCAGGGTGAACGTGGGAATCGGCAGGCCCACGCGCCCGATCGACGACCGGGCGGTGGAGGCGGCGGCGACGTACTCGGGAGCCGACGACGTCCTCGCCGGGCTGCCGCGCGGGCTCGGCACCCTCCTCGCGCGCGGATACCGGGGCGGGCACCAGATCTCCGGCGGCCAGTGGCAGAAGATCGGGATCAGTCGGGCGAAGTACAAGGACGCACAGATCCTCGTGGTCGACGAGCCGACCAGCGCGCTCGACGCGGTCGCGGAGCAGAAGGTGTTCGACCAGATTCGGGCGCTCGCCGCCACGGGTCAGACGATCGTCCTGATTACCCATCGGCTGTACTCGGTACGGCACGCCGACCTCATCCACGTCCTCAAGAACGGGCGGGTCGCCGAATCCGGCACCTCCGCCGAGCTGATGGACGAGACCACGGCGACGGGCGACTTCCGCAACGCCTACCTCGTGCAGGCCGCGGCCTTCGCCGACAGCCTGCCCGCCCCGCGCGACGGCTCCCCGAGCAGCAGGACGGAGGAGCGCAGGTGAACCGCGTGCCACGGACCCAGACCCCGGCCGCCCCACTCGGTGGCAGCGGGGCCCGACTGAACGTACTCGGCGTCCATCTCTGCCTTCAGCGCGAGGACGGCAGGATCCTGCTCGGGCTGCGCCACCCCGACGCCGCCTTCGGCGGCCGGACCTGGCACTTCCTGGCAGGTCACTGCGAGATGGAGGGTGCGCTGGCCTGCCTGGTCCGGGAGGCCGAGGAGGAGGCCGGTCTGACGATCGCCCCGGAGGACGCCGAGCTCGTACACACTGTGCACACCCTCGATGAAGACGGCGACGGGCAGCCCCGGATCGGGCTCGTGTTCCGGGCCCGCAGGTGGTCGGGGACCCCGGAGGTCCGCGAGCCGGACAAGTGCCTGGAGTGGGGATGGTTCGACCCGGCGCAGCTTCCCGAGCCCATCGTCCCGTACACCCGCGCGGCGATCGAAGCGATCGAAGCGGGCCGCCCGTACACCGAGTTGGGCTGGCCGAGCACGACCGCCGAAAGCGAGGGACCCTCCGAACCCGCCGAACGCACTGGCCCTACCGAACCCACCGAACGCACTGGCCCCACCGACCGCACCGACCGCACCGACCGCACCGACCGCACCGACCGCACCGGGACCGTGCGATGAGCGGCGGGACCCGGCACACCGTGCCGGTCGACGTCCATCTCATCTTGCGCCGCGACGGGGCAAGCGGACCGGAGGTACTGCTCTCGCGCCGCGCGGGACCGGTGTACGCGACCGGTCTGTGGCACCTCCCGTCCGGCCACCTCGAACCCGGCGAGGACATGGTCGCGGCGGTGATCCGCGAAGCCCGGGAGGAGACCGGCGTCGTCATCGCGACGCGGGACGTGGCCGCCGCGGTCACGGTCCACCACCGGCCTCCCCGAGGGGCCGGCTCCCGGATCGGCGTGTTCTTCGAGGTGCGGCGGTGGTCGGGGTGGCCCCGGATCATGGAGCCGGACCGCTGCGACGGCATGGGCTGGTACCCGCTCGAGGGACTCGCGCAGCCCATGGTGGCGTACTGCCGCGCCGGCCTGGACGCCTACCGGGCCGGGCTGCCCGCCGCCGCGCACTTCCAGCAGCCCGGCGACGCCGTCCCGTACACGGACGAGGACCCCCACCGCACCCGCCTCCTGCACGGCCCGCCCACGGACGCGGTGGAGTGGGGAAGCGAGGAAACCCGGCTCGTGGTCATTCGAGGCAACTCCGCGTCGGGCAAGTCGTCCGTCGCGGCGGGGATCCGCGACCGGTTCGGCCGCGGTGTGGCTCTGGTCGGCCAGGACAACCTGAGGCGCGTCGTGCTGAGGGAGCGTGACGTGCCCGGCGGCGCCAACATCGGGCTGATCGGCACGGTCGCCCGGCACGCCCTGGACGCCGGCTACCACGTGGTGGTCGAGGGCATCCTGGCAGCCGATCGGTACGGCGACATGCTGGCCGGCCTCCTGAGCGAGCACCGCGGCGTCTCGCGCTGTTACTACTTCGACATCCCGATCGAGGAAACGCTGACCCGGCATGCCTCGAAGGCCGATCCCGACCTCCTGGCCCAGGTGACCGAGCGGGAGCTGCGTAAGTGGTACCGCGAGCGCGACCTCCTCCCCGGCGGCCTCGAAACCGTCATCGGCTCCGACAGCACCCTCGTCGACACGATCGAGCGCATCATGCGCGACACCGGCCTCGCCGAGCTGCCCGAACGGGATGGGGGTTCGCCGAGATCGTACGTACCCCCTCCGCCCGCCTCCGAACGGCCCGACCAGAGGGAGCACGAGCTGTGAACACCACACCATCCGAGCAGGACCGGCACGCCCACTACGCCAAGGGCCGGGACTTCCGGCCTCTGACGGACGACGCGGAGAAGGGGGCGCCGAAACCGGCCGCGATGGCGGGCGTCGCGGTCGTCGTCACCAATGGCCACGGGCAGGTCCTCCTCGGCTGGAACCCCTCGCGGGCGGTGTGGGAGCTTCCCGCCGGTTATGCCAAGGGTTTGTAGCTGTCTCAGTCTGCTTCTCCCGATACCGCCTCTGAGCTGGGAGTTGGTTATGTTCATGGTGATCCCGATGTCTCAAAGGACCCATGAGCTACTTCTTCACGTCACGCAGCAAGGTACGTCGTTTCTACGACCCAATACCCGAGGTAGGTCTGGACGGAGCTCAGTACACAAGCCGGGACAAGGCCCTGAAGGACGGCACCCCGTTCTTCCTCGGGCCGGACATGCGACCCAGGGAGCCTCACTGTTCGTTCTTCTTCGAACTGGCCAAGACGCTTGAGGCGAAGTCCCTGCAGGACTACACCTACGACTTCCTCGACCTGGACGACTTCCTGGCCAGGTTGGACCCGCCGGCCGATGTGCTGTCGGCTGATGAGGACGATCTGATCGCCTACCGCGACTACTGCACCGAGTACCGCGATGAACCGATGGGACCGGCAACGTGGAAGCGCCGGCGGGCCACGATCAACCGCTTCTACGACTGGGCCGTAGACGAGGCGAAGGTACTCGATCGGCGCCCGTACTACCGGAAGAAGAACGGCAGGGACATTCTTGCCTGGGGGTCGACCACCCAGCTGGATGTGCGCCATCTGACCTTCGAGCAATGGTGGTTCTTGGACCGGGTGGGCCTTCGCGGACTGCTGCCCGACGGGTCGGCCGACCCCTCGTTCCGCTCCGGGCACGCGCTGCGAAACAGCTGCGGGGGCAACCTGGCCATTACGACCGGACTTCGCCTGCGCGAGTTCAGCACTTTGTTCGACATCGAGGTCGGTCCTACGCGTCGGGACGGCTCTGCCTGCGAGGTCGAGCTGGAGGCGATCGCGAAATTCGGCCTGCCCAGGACCGTCGAGGTCCAGGACGCCATGCTGCGAGACCTGGACTGGTACCGGCGGACCGAGCGCGCCAGCTGCATCCGCAAGGCCGCACGAAACCTGCACCGCCAACGCGACGAGCTCTTCGTCGTCGACGACGTCAACCTGCGCACGATGAAAGTCAGCGGAATCATGAGGGCCGCCGACGGACCTACACCGTCAAGGCAATGAAGGCCCCGCTGCGACGGATCACGGTCATCGAGGGCGACCACGGCCTGGAGTCGATGGCACTGTTCGTCGGACGCAACGGGCTGATGATCAGCAGCCAGCGCTGGGAACAGGTCTTCACCGCCGCCCACGTCCGGACGCTACGGATCACCGCCGAGTACGGCCTGCCCCTGGAGATGCCGAGCAGGGTCCGGATCCACGACCTGCGCCATACCTTCGCGATCTTCATGCTCGAACAGCTGACTGAGCTGCTGATCGCCCAAGACGCCGAGCAGTTCCGCCTCACCGGCCATACACCGGCCTACGCGGCCGACCACGTGTCCCGCAATCCGTTCTTGACCGTTATGCGGCTCCTCGGACACCGCCGACCGGAGTCGACCATGCGCTACCTGACGTACAAGAGAAAGACGAACTTGCTGGTCGCGAGGGCTATCAGGGACTGGAACGAGCAGGACCGCACCTACGCGGACCTGGCCGCTCGCCACGCCTCCGGCTGGGCCGCCTGATGCCGCGCCGAGGAGAGCGCCGCCCCCAATCAGCCGCCATTCGGCCGCGGGCCGCGGCCGTACGCGAAGTCGACCGCATTGGAGTGCGGGAGCTGACAGAGGTGAAACGGGGCCGGCTGGCGGCCAGCCGGATCGATCCGGGCGACTACGACTGCCCGGCGCTGGCTGCACAGCTGGCCGACGCCTGGCTCGACTACCACCACAAGGCGGCATTGAAGAACAGCGACGGCTATTCGGGGGCTGTTCGCGCGTTCGCGAAGTTCGCCGGCCCGCATCTGATCGCGTCGGGCCTGGACCCGGCCGATGCCCGCCTGGACGATGACCGCATCGACCTCACCGAGGTCATCTACGCCTGGGAGAACGATCTCCTGGCGAAGTTTCCGCAGGACGCGGGACGACCGTGGCAGTTCGCCAGGGCACTGCTGGTGCTCATCCATCACCGTGCTGAGCGGGATCCGAGGGTGCCGGACAAGCTCCGCAAACGCGCGGCGGCTCCCGCCAGCGCCCGCAAGGCCACCAGCCAACCGTTCGACGAGTTCTCCAACGCTGAACGCCTGGCCCTGAAGGGCGCGGCCCAGGCTGATATCCGGGCTCTGGAGAAGCGGCTGACCCGGGGCAGAGAGCTCTTGGCAGTCGGCCGGGATCCGCGCGAGCACGGGTGGAGGGAACTGTCGAACCTGGTCTGGGCTGCTTGCCACCGCGTGCTGACCAGCGCCGATCTCCAAGCCGGCCTTCCGCCTCACGCCAGGTACTGGCCCGTTGAACTGCAGGACGTACGTCCGGCCAGTAAGGGCGCCCTCGCCGGTCGCTACGGCCTCATGCGGGCCGTGAACGGGTTTCTGTTCCCCCAGGAGTTGGACCTGCACCCGTTTCGGGTGCTGCTGCTCCTTGCGATGCTCGACTGCACCACGGATGAACTGGCCGCGCTTCAAGTCCCGGACCTCGAATTCAGCGCCCAGGGGGTGCGCGTCGTCCAGGTCAAATCCGGGCTGAGCGGATCCGCGCCGACTACCACGTGACCGAACGGCCATTGGAGGAGGGCGAGGGCCCTGGAGAACTCGCCTACGAAGGTCGGGGCGAGTGGGACGTCGCCGGGCTGCTGCGGCGTCTGGTGCAGGCCACCGCGCTGACACGCGAGGTATTCGGCGGTGAGCCCTGGCTGTTCACCGCAGTGGAGACCGCCGAGAACCGCAGCACCATGGACGCGCGTTTTGCCCGGTTCGTTGATCCGGGGCGGCGTTTCACGCACTGGATCGCGTCGCACCTCGACGCGTCTGGTGCGACAGTCCTGGACATCTCCGAGCCGCATGAGGCGCGTCGTCTGCGAAAGACCGCGAAGACCACGCGGGTTGTCGCCCTGGGCGGCACCTTGTCGGATATGGCCGGCGACGACCACAGCATTCAGGTGTTCCAGGGGCACTACGCCCACGGCACCACCGCCCATGTCCTGGCCGGGGCGGCGATGAACCGCGCCCAACAGCTCGTCTTCGACCGGCTCGCGGCCAAGCCGGTCCTGGTCACCCCCCAAGCGCAGTCCCGCTTGGGCGAGCCCGAGGTCGCCCAGGCGCTGGGCGTGAGCCCCGAGCTGGGAGCCGCGCTGAGTGCCGGCGAGCTGGACATGGGCGTGAGCAACTGCAAGGACCCCCTGGACTCCCCGCACAGCAGCCCGGGCAAGCTCTGCCATGTCGCGCCGGCGATGTGCATGGCCTGCGGCAACGCCGTCGTGTTCGTCACCCAGCTGCCGCAGCAACTGCTGTTGTCCGACCACATCGAGCAGATGCGCCTGACCCAGCCGCCCATGGTCTGGGAAGCCGTCTGGGGGCGCCAGGCCAGGGCCTTGGCCGAGGTGTTCGAGGAGTGCGCCGAACACCTGCCCTCGGCTCGTCGGGCGATCAAGGAACAGGACATCCGCCTCAACCTGTCTCTGGGCATGCGAACGGAGTACGACCGATGACCGACCCCACTTCCGCTGCCGCTCTCGTCAGGCTGGCATCGCGTACCTTCGCCGACGACGAGCCGGTCTACACGGCCATGTCCGGGCAGATTCCCGGTGTTCATGGGCCGGTGTTCGGGCGGGTCGACGAGTGGCCCTGCGACTGCCTCAGGCGGCCGGCGAACCGAAAGCCGCATGAGTGGAAGTGCTCCTTCCCGCTCGACCCCGTCTGGAACCTGCGGGCGCGGGAGGTCGCGTTCTGCATGCTCAACCCTCACCACCGAGCGCTGAGGGAGCGGGAATCTTTCCTGGCCGGAAGATCTGGAGTCCGGCCACAGTCCGCAAGGAGTGCATTTGCCTGGTGACCTTGGGTGCCTGGGCGGTCAAGGAAGGCATGCCGGATGACCTGCAGATGTGGGCGACCGAGGACTGGCAGGGTTACATCGACCACCGTGCCTCAAGCACCGGACCTGAGTCGGTACGCAGTGCGGTCGGCGCAGTGCGGCGCTTGGTGCGGTTCTCCGGAGTCCTGACGGGCACCGGAGTGCTGGAGGACCCCTGGCTGGGGAAGACGGACAGCGAGGTGGCCAAGCTCGCGGCCAGCGACAACCTGTCCACACCGTCGATTCCGCCGGAGGTCTGGTGGCCGCTGCTGCGGGCGGCCTGGGCCTACATCGACCGATTTTCCGCAGACATTCTGGAGCGGCGAGACCGTGAGCCGGACCGGTTGAAAACGCAGGATCGGTCGCCGCGTGGTCCGGGAGCGGGCAGCACCAACTCGCAGTTGCAGCAGTGGCTCGCCGACCCCGCGAACCTGGTCCCCCTCAACCCGCACGACTCCCGGTGGCCAGCCGAAGGACGTCCCGATATGGGCTCTGCTCAGCCGGAGCATCACGGGAGGCGCCAGCAAGAAGATCTTCGAGATCGGCGGCGCCAAACAGGGTGCGATGCACCGGGCGGAGGTCCTGCGGATGATCGAGGAAACCGGCAGGGTCGAAACTCTCGGTCCCCTGGAGGTCAGGCGGAGGGTGTCGCATTTCCCTACACAGATGTCGCTCAAGCGCTCGCGGCAGTCCTTGGACGACACGCTCCACAGGTGGCTGGCCAATCCGGCCAACGTCATCCCCGTCCATGCCAACGGGGCGACCTCGGGCCGTGCGGGTGAGCCGGTGTGGTCCAGGTTGGAGGAGCTTGTGCTTGAAACGCCCGCGCAGATGAGCCTCTTCAACACCACAAGCCGGGCAGGCCAGCTTCGGCGTGAGGCCGTACTCCACGTCCTGGCGACGGGTACTCATCCAGTGGTGAGCTACGAACGGAAGCTGATCCTGGAGCTTCACATGCTCAGGGCAGCCTGTTACATCTTCGTCGCCGCGTTGAGTGCCATGCGCGACTCGGAGATTCAGGAGATCCAGCGCGGCGCACTCACCCAGTACTACGGTTCCCCGGCGATCGGCTCCCGCAAGGTGAAGGGGGACTCCTCGACGCCGCGAAAGAACTGGTGGATCATCGAGCCGGTCGCGCAGACCCTGGCAGTGGCCGAACGCCTGTCCTGGCACGACACCCACCTCTTTACAGCATTGGGCGCGGGACGCGTCGGTATCAAGGCTGCAGCCGACATCGACCTCTTCATCACGCAGGTGAACGCCAACCGGCACATCACCGGCCTGGAGGAGATACCGAGCGGGCGTGTCCGCCCGCACATGTTTCGCAGGACCATGTCGATCATCGCCAGCCAGCAGCCGGACGGCGAGATCGCGGTGGGCATCCAGCTCAAGCATGCGGCGCGGCGTGCTCTGGCCAACCGCCTGTCCGGGCATACGGCCAGATCGACGCCAAGTGGGTGAAGGAGTTCGACACCGACCTGCAGACCGCGGCGGCCCGCAAGCTCGTGGGCCTCCTCAAAGCCCGCCGCAGCGGGGAGACCATCGCGGTCGGACCCGGCGCCGCCCGCTTCCACGCCGGACTGGACAAGGTCAACACCGCCATCGACCAGAGGCCGGCACTGCGAGCCCAGATCGCTGACGAACGGCTGGAGATCACCCTGCTGCGGGACGAGTTCACCGACCTGCACCTGGGCACGGTCAACCACTGCATGTGGAACGCACCCACCGCGGAGTGCCAGAACCAGCTCCCACCCGCCCAGCGCGGCCAAGCACCACTGCTGGGAGCCTGCCAGCCCTCGCGGTGCCGCAACTCCGTCCTGACGCTGTCGCACGAACGGATCTGGCGGATGGAGGAAGCCGACCTGGTGGAGTTCCTGAAGAAGAAGCTCTCCAAGCCCCTGCGCGACCAGGCACTGGCCAGACTCGCGGAGGTCCGCTCCGCCACCCAACAGATCGAACGACTCAAGGAGAACGCCTGATGCCGGTGTCCGCCGCGACCGCCGACAAGCTGCGGGAAGCCATGGCCCGGCTTTTGGCCGGAGAACCCCTGCATAGCGACGGGGCGTTGACGAAGGAGAACCTGGCCCGCGAGGCCCGGGTAAGCCACGCCACCGTCCACCGAGCCCAGGACATCCTGGCGGAATGGGACGTCAAGGTCGCCCACCCCGTCCTCCGCACTCCTGGAGAGGTCCGCCGCGATGAGACGATCGCCGAACTCAAGGCCAAGCTCCGCAAGGCCAACGAGAGGGCCGGCGAGCTGCAGGGCAAACTCGACGCCCTCGCCACGGTGACCGCGAACCTCTACCGTGAAACCATCGAGCTGAAGAAGAAGGCAGCGCGCAAACCGCAGCAGAACCGGCTGGGCCTCCTACTTGGCGGTCACTCTTCGCCGGGCGGAACGGCTCACCAACACGACACCGACGCCTGAGAGCTCCCAGGTGCCGACGTACACGTGAACGTGGCTCTGGCTTGATCTTCTAATGCTGTTGCCGATCTCGCCTCGGTCTGCCGGTGCGCTGTGCACCCGGACGGTCGGGGTTCGGCGGTCCCTCCGGAGGTACGTGCGAGGGACCGCCGGTGCGCGGCAAGATCAGAGCTGCGTCCCGACCACCGGGGAGAAGCTCATGTCCTGATCCTTGTTGACGAGATCCGCGTCGGTGGGCACGACGTAGAACCCGTTGGTGGGGACGTGAGCCACGAGGCTGATGCTGTGGCGCCCTTCCCCGGCACGAACGTTGACGGCAGGCGCGGCGATCGCCGCGGCGTCGGGGGCCACCAAGGCGTAGGCGCGGGCGAGTTCTGCGAGAGCGGTAGCTGCCTGTCCCGGGGATTCGGCAACGAGTTGGGCCTCCCGGCCGATGGCATCCAGCAGCCTGGCGCGGGCATCAGCGGCAAGCACCCCCGTCGGTGAGTTGCGGGAGAAGGCGCCTTCGAAGCCACCGGCATCAGCCGGCACGACGAGCATGGCGACGTCCGCCTGCGACGTGCCAGCGATCAAGCTCCTGCTTACCGGTACAGCCAACCCCGCGGCGGACTCTGCATTGACCGAGCGGGGTTTGTCGCCCAGCGCCTGCCAGAAGTTCCCGAGGCTGTTGAGCGCCTCGGGTTCAATCACGCGGGCGTAGGCACGGGCGAGGTCCACCAGCTCTCCGGATGCCTGCCCCGAGGACTTGTCCGCTACCCGCTGGGCCTCGGCACCAATGGTTTCCAGTAGCTTGCCGCTGGCGTCCGTGGCGGACCCTGCGCTGCTGCGACGGATTGCGGACTCCAGACGATTTGAGAACGCCCCCAGGTTCGATCGCTGGTCCGTGACGGACCTGATCGCCACGTCAATCTTCGCGATGGACGAGTTGGCGTCGATCGCGGTCAAGACATTCACCGGACCCGCCACGGCAGCCCCGCCCGAGGCTCCTACGCCGCCCTGCTGATCGGCCGGGGCTGCTGCACCCTGATCGGCAGGTGCGGCAGCTCCACCGGCGAAGAGATGCTGGACGTTGGCGGCGAAGATGTTCACCGCCAGCGCCTCGTTGGTGTTCGCCCCCACGTGCACGCGCAGCGTCTTCATCTTGTTGAAGTCGGCCTGATCGGCGACGCGCGCGATCTCGTCGGTCAGCTGGTCGACCTCGATCTGGATCGCGGAGCGGTCCTCATCGCTGTAGGTGCCGTTCGCCGACTGGATCGACAGCACCCGCATCCGCTGAAGAACACTGGTCACTTCAGCGAGGTGCCCCTCGGTGGTCCGGATGAAGTCGAGCGCGCTGGCCGCACGGACGGCAACCGGCTGCCCCTCGGACCCAGCCCGCACCAGAATCTGCTGCATCTCCTCACCGGAAGCAACGCTGCTCGTCTCTTCTTTGTTGCTGGTCACAGGTACTCCCTGAAGTCGGCGACTGCTCTCCGGCCTTCGGCCGGAGAGCGTGTGCCAAGCGAAGCCGATCAACTACAGAGAGCGATAGAGCAAAAATCGGCCGCCGCCCGGAGATCTGGCCAATATCCGATGCCGCAGGACTTGCACGTCCATCTGTGACCGTGTGGTTCTGCCCACGGTTCCGCGATGACGCCGAAGATCACCTCAGCAGGTCCACCGGGGAAACAATCCCGCATTGGCACGCCAGATAATCCGCGATGAGTACGCAGGCACCAGGCGATGTTGATCCGACGGCGTCCATGGATCACGAGGTCACAGCAAGGCAAAATTTTGCGCTCACAGCGAGACACCTCCGGCTACCTGCCGGTGGATGCCCTGCGCATCTCTCAAACGGATCCACTGAGACAACAGCGGCTCTGAGACATGCGAGCTGTTCCTAACGGCGGGAAGGTGGAGCCGGGCGAGGCCTTCGAGGCCACGGCGGCGAAGAAGTTGGAGGAGGCGCGGGCCTGCTCGCCCGCCCCGATGCGGTGCTGCTCCTGGGTACCCTGTGTGACGCGCCCCATGGCCACACCCGGGTCACCGAGGTCGCTCGGATCACCGCGTATGAAAGCGAGCCGGTGGTCCGGGAGCCGGACCTGTTCGCCCGGTGGGAGTGGCGCACCCCCTCGGCCCTCCGGTCCCTGCCCCAGCCGCTGTTCGCTGCCTCCGCCCAGGCCCTGAACGTCGTGTGGCCGGGCCTGCTGCCCGACGTGCCCGCGGCCCACCACACCCCGCGCCCCGCCACGAGCGCACTGCTGAAGTGCGGTGAGCCGCCGACAGCGGTCCGGCTGCGGGAGCGGCTCGTACGGCACCTGAATGAGGCCAGGTGCATCAACACCCCTGCTCTACAAGGGGTTTTCACGGCGGTACCGCGCCACGCCTTCCTGCCCGAGCAGCCGATGGAGCGGGCGTACTCCGACGAGGCCGTCGCCACGGTCTGCGACGAAGTCACCGGTCGGTCGATGAGTTCGGTGTCCCAGCCCGCGATGCAGGCCCTCATGCTCCGTTGGGCGGATCCGCGGCTCGGCCACACGGTGCTGGAGATCGGCGGAGGCGGCTACAACACCGCGCTGGCCGCCGAACTCGTCGGTCCCCAAGGGTCGGTGGTCTGCGTGGAGATCGACCCGTACGTCCACGCGCGCACCGTACGGTTCCTGGCCGAGACCGGGTACGCGGAGCGGGTCCGGCCCGTCCTGGGTGACGGCGCGCACGGAGCGCCCGAGCATCTCGTACCGGCGGGCGGCTTCGACGCGCTCGTGCTCACCGTCGCCGCGAACGACGTACTGCCGGCCTGGACTGCTCAGCTCGCCGACGGCGGTCGCCTGGTGCTGCCTTTGCGGATCGGCGGGTTCACCCGCGCCGTCGGGCTGCGTGATCAGGACGGCGCGCTGCACTCGACCGGGATCAGCCCCTGCGGTTTCGTACCCATGCGGGGGGGGCGGCCAGTGGGACGAGACACCGGTCGCGATCGGCGCGTCCGGCTACGGGATCCACTGGGAGGACACCCCGCCGGCCCCGCTGCACGGCCTCGACCAGGCCCTCGCCGCCGGGGGCACCGAGCGGTGGACCGGGGTGACCGTACGGGGCGGCGAGTCGTTCCCAGACCTCCAACTGTGGCTCGCCACCTCGCCGGCCGGCTTCTGCCGCATGACGGGCGATCCGGGGCGGGCCGGGCCGGTACGGCTCCCGAGACGGACGGCCGCGGAAGCCACCGACGGCGGCGGATCGCTGGCCCGCGGCGATCTGCAGGGCGATGACGCCCGAGTCCTGCGCGCTCAGTCCACGGACGTTCTCGAAACTCACCGTGATCTGCGTGGTGTCGGGCAGGGTGACGGTGACGGTCTGGTTGCCGCGCCGGTTCTGCAGTCAGGCGATGAGGGCGGCGCCCAGGGCCGCCCTCACGCCGCCCGGGGCGAGCAGGAGGGGGAGCGGTTCGCCGACCGCTCCCATCTCGCCGGCCCCCGGCCCCCGGCTCCGCGGACCGCGTACGGCCGAGCTGGTCGCGCAGCTCGGGATGGCGCTGCAGCCAGCGCCGCCGGGTAGCGGCGGTCCCCCGATCCGGCCGCGATCCGGCGGCGATCCGGCGGCGGTGAACCTCAGGTGTGCCCCGGCGGAGCCGGGTTGCCGTCGGCCGCCGGGTCGGCTCCGATTCTTCGGAGCAGGTTCAGGAGGGTCGCGCGTTCGGCTGTGGACAGTGCCGTGAACGTTACGGCCAGGACCTCGTCGGCTACGCGGTGCCCGGCTTCCAGGACCTCCTCACCCGCGGGCGTGAGGTGGTGGTCGATGCGGCGCCCGCGGCCCGGGCGGCGCTCGATCAGGCCCTGGGTCACCAGTCGGCCCGCGAGCGCGCCGAACGCCTGCTCGCTCTGGAAGGTCGCGGCGGCGAGCGTGCGGGCGGTCGCCCCGGGTGAGCGGCTGATCGCCCGGAGGGCGTCCCACTGGGCCAGGGTCGTGCCGACCGTCGAGAGGCGGCTGTCGAGGGTCCGGTGCTGTCGGTACTGAGCCTGCTTGACGGCTCTTCCGAGCATCTGCAGTTCACCAAGTTCACCAAATTCACCAAATTCACCAAGCATGGGCTCACCTTACCCCGCGACTAAGCTTGCTTAGTTAAAGATCTTTAGTTAGCGTGAGCACAGCCGCCGACTCTGGAGACCCCGCCATGACAACGCCCCACACCACCACCGCCCGCCCGGACCTCGCCCTCACCCTGTCCGAAGCCGGAGACGGCCGACCCGTACTGATCCTGCACGGAGGCGGCGGCCCGGCCACGGTCGCCGGCCTGGCCGAGCACCTGGCGCAGTCCACGCACACCATCACCCCCACCCACCCCGGCTGGAACGGGACCCACCGCCCCGACCGGCTGCGCAGCATCGGCGCTCTCGCCGCGGCCTACCTGGAGCACCTCGAGGAGCGCCGGATGCGCGACGTCGCCCTGATCGGCTCCTCGCTCGGCGGCTGGGTCGCCGCCGAGATGGCCTCGCGCGACAGCAGCGGAATCATCACGGGCCTGGTCCTGATCAACGCCGTGGGAGTACTGGTCGAGGAAGAGCCGATCACCGACTTCTTCGCGCTCGACGCGCGGGGCGTCGCCGCCCACTCCTACCACGACCCCGAGCGCTTCTACGTCGATCCGACGCATGTCCCCGCCGAGCAACTCTCGCTCCGTCAGGGCAACATGACGGCCATGCGAGCCCTCGCCGGCGACCCGTACATGCACGACCCCGAACTCCTCGACCGCCTGCGGAAGATCGACGTACCCACCCTCCTCCTGTGGGGCGAGAGCGACCGCATCGTGACCCCCGCGTACGGAGCCGCGTACGCGGCCGCCTTCGCCGACGCCCGTCTCGAAGTCATCGCGGAAGCGGGGCACTTGCCCCAGATCGAGCAGCCGGACGCCACGCTCGCCGCGATCGACGCCTACCTCGCGCGGTAGTCCGCTGCGGAGGGTCGGGGTGGCCGCGTCGGCCTCGTACCGCCGACCCCCATCGCCGTATGCGGCGGACACGAATTCGAGGCCCCGCGCACGGGGGATGACGCGGGGCCTCTCGCGCAACCATAGCGCGCCCCGACCCGCGAGCGACGGGCTACGGGCTACGGGCTACGGGCTACGGGCTACGGGCTACGGGCTACGGGCAACCGTCACCGGCTCACCTGCCCGCGCGCACCTCGCGGCGCGACCTACCGCACCACTCTCCGCGCAATCCGCCGCGCGACCCTCCCACAAAAAGGCCGGCCGCGCGCCGGGTCGTCGGCCGAGCTCACCCCCGTGAAGCTCGACCCCGACCCGGTCAGCGCGCCGCGCGCCACTCTCGACACTTCAGTGGCGCCGAAGCATTGATAACGTACACCAGAGTGACGATCCGGCGTCAACCAGAGTGTTGCCGGTGCCAGCCCAAGAGGCTTCGAGAAACACTGTGGTGGGCACATGCTCGGCATCACGTCAAGGAGGTCGTGTACATGGAGGATGACCAGTCGCCCACCTTCGCCCAACTCCTGGACCACCTCTTCCGCGAGGTGCACCCCCCTTCCCGGGGGCCGTACACCTACGCGGAGGTCGCCGAGGGGATCCGTAAGGCCGCCACCGGGGAGGGGCGCGGGGTGACGGCGAGCGCCATCCAGCAGCTGCGCACGGGCACCAAGCGGAACCCGACGCGGCACACCATCAAAGCCCTGGCCGACTTCTTCGGCGTACCGGCGGGCTACTTCGTCGACAGCGCGGCGGCCGAACGCACCAGGGCCGAGATCGATCTCCTCGCCGCCATGCGCGATCAGGACGTCCGCAAGGTGGCCCTGCGCGCCAACGGCCTGAGCGTCGACAGCCTGAAGATGCTGTCCACCGTGATCGAGCAGGCCCGGAAGCTCGAAGGACTCACCACCGACGACCCCGCACAGGGCCTCAACCTGGACGACTGACACAAACGACACACACGACACCCCCCGTGGCCGCCCATCGGCAGGGGGGCATCAGGCGTTTCCCGGCACAAGCCCGGCAACCCGGGCCGCGCGGCCCGGCCGCGGCGCCACCCCGCCCTCAAAACGGAGTCGCGAACATGTCAGCATGGGGCGCGCGTGCCGGGCCGCCGAGGAGAGGTTCGCCCAGGCCGACCACCCCCGACCGGCGTCACCAGAGTGAGGACATGGACCTTGAGCAGCTTCGCGCCACGTGTGAGGCGCGCGTCGAGGCGCTTCGGCTCCCGCACCGCTTCAGCACCCGCGACCTCCGCGACGCCGTGGCCGAACTGCGCGGACGCCCCATCATCCTGCGCCCCCTGAGCACCCTGGGCGCCATGGACGCCCCGTGCGGCATCCGCCTGGAAACCCCGGACGCCGACCTGTTGTTCTACGAGGAGGCCACCTCGCCCCTCCACCAGAACCACATCCTCGCCCATGAGATCAGCCACATCATCTGCGACCACCCCGGCAGTCTGGAACTGGACCAGGACACCCTGCGGACGATCGGTTTCAGCCCCACCCTCGTCCAGCGCATGTCCGGCCGGACCAGCTACACCAGCGAGGACGAACGCGAGGCCGAGGTGATGGCCAGCGTGATACGACAACTCATGTACCGGGGGCGCGAAAGCCCGTCGAGCCGTCCCGCCAGCGGGGCCGAGAGCTGGGACGCCCTGTTCGCCGAGCCACACAGGAAGAAACGCCACCGGAAATGATCAACATCCTCTTCACGGGCACGGCCGTCGTGCTGCTGTGTTTCGCCGGCTACTGGGTGCGAGGCCGCGGCGGACACCGCCCCACGGGCACGTGGGCCATGGCGGCGCTGCTCACCTCGTTCGCCCTCGCCTTCGCCTCCTACGCCCCCGCGGTGGAGCGCGCGGTCGAATCGGTGGTCCCCCACGTCGCCCGGCTCCTCAGCAACACCTTCACCCTGACGGCGGCCACCTCGGTCCTCGCCTTCCTCTTCCAGCTCAACCTGGAGCGCGAGCGGGCCCGTCGGCAGATCCGGCTGCGCGTCATCGCCCTCGCGGCGTCCGTCGCGGGCATGACCGCCTTCTTCTTCGCCGAACAACTCACCGGTCGAAGCCCGGTGTTGTACGCGTGCTACGTGCTCATCTACATCTCCTACCTGGGGTTCACGGCCAAGGACTTCCTGCTGCAGACCTGGGCCCAGTCCCAGCGCTCGGCCCGCCGCAGTCAGCGCTGGGGCCTGCGCACGACCTCGGTCGGCTGTGGCTTCGCCCTCGCCTACGCCGCGTACAAGCTCTTCGCCCTGGTCTCCATCGGCCTCGGCCTGGGGCTCGTACCCGACAACGCCCGGTGCTCGAGCCTGGTGACCCCCTTCCGCTGCACGTTCAGCGTGACCGCGCCCGCCGTCGCCGTGCTCCTCATCACCATCGGCCTCACCCTCCCCGCCCTGCTGTGGCCGCTCAGCCAACTGCGCCGCCGCCGCTGGGAACGGAACTCTTTCACCGCGCTGGAACCGCTGTGGCGCGAGGTCACCTCCGCGGTCCCCGAAGTCGTACTCGACCCGGGCACCACCGAGGCCGACGCGCACGACCTCGACTTCCACCTGCACCGCCGGGTCATCGAGATCAACGACGGCGTCCTGGCCCTGCGCCGGTACCGTCAGGCGTCGGTACGGGACGCCGCGGCCGCCGAGGTCGCCCGTCGGGGCGCGGGCGAAACCCCCGGGGGCGAAGCCGAGGTGGAGGCGGCGGTCATCGCCGCGGCCGTCCACGCGAAGCGCACCGGCCTGCCGCTCGACGGCGACGAGGCTCCGCCCGCCGCCGGCACCCGCTCCCGCAAGGGCGACCTTCCGGCGGAGACCGCGTGGCTGCTGCTCGTCGCGGACGCGTACGGGCGACACCCGGCCCTCGAGACCGCGGGCGCGGCCTCGTGAGCGCCCCGCGGCAGGACCCCCTGCGCGACCCGCGGTTCTTCGCCGACCCCTACCCCACCTACGACCGGCTGCGCGAAGGCTGCCCCGTCCAGCGCGTCCCCACCGGCTCCGGCGGGCACCACACGTACCTGATCACCGGTCACCCCGAGGCCCGCGAGGCGTTCACGGATCCCCGCCTGTCCAAGGACACGGCCCGCTTCTTCGCCGACCGGCCCTCGAACCGCGACCTGCACCCGGCGATCTCCCGCAACATGCTGGCGAGCGATCCTCCCGCGCACACCCGTCACCGGCGGGTGGCGACGCCCCTGTTCACCACCGGACGCGTGCGGGAACTGCGCCCGTACATCTCCCGGATCGTCGGCGACCTCACGGCCGCGTGGCGACCGGGCACGGAGGTCGACCTGGTGGCGGGCCTGGCGGTACCGCTGCCGGTCACCGTCGTGTGCGAGCTGCTGGGTGTGCCGGAAGCCGACCGTGCCACGCTCGGCGGCTGGTCCCACGACCTCTTCGACGCGACCGACACCGGCCTCGTCGACGCCGCGTCACACCGGATCGGCGACTACCTGACCGATCTCGTCGACACGGCCCGCGCCACCCCCGGCGACGGCCCGCTCCACTCCCTCCTGCGCGACTGCGACGCGGGCGGCCTCGACCGGGACGAGACCGTCTCCCTCGCCGCCCTCCTCCTGGTCGCGGGGCACGAGACCACCACCCAGTTCATCAGCAACGCCGTCCTGGCCCTGCTCCGGCACCCGGAGGCGTACGAGCGCCTGCGCCGGGACCCGGACCTGATCCCCGGGGCCCTCGACGAACTGCTCCGGTTCGACTCCCCGGTGAGCGTGGCCACCTTCCGCCACAGCACGGAGGACCTGCGCGTCGGCGGGGTCGACATCCCGGCGGGCCACCCGGTGCTCATCGCCCCCGGGGCCGCGAACCGCGACCCGGCGGCGTTCCCCGACCCGCACCGCCTCGACCTCGACCGCGACGCCGGCGGCCACCTCTCCTTCGGGCACGGCATCCACCGCTGCCCGGGCGCCCCCCTGGCCCGGGCCGAGGCGGAGATCGCCCTGCGCACCTTGGTGACCCGCTTCCCGCACACGCGCCTGGCCGTCCCCGAGGAGTCCCTGACCTGGCGCCGGACCCGCCTCACCCGCGGTCTGACCACCCTCCCCCTCACCCTCGCGTGACGGGGGACGCCGTACCTCAGGGCTCGCCCAGGCGTACGGCGAGGGCGGCGATGTCGTCGTCGAGGCGGCCGTGGCTGTAGCGCAGGAGGTCGCGGTGCAGGGCCGTGAGCAGTTCGAGGGGCGGGGTCCGCGGCTGTCGACGCATCCACGCTGCCAGCGGGAAGAACTCACCGTCGCGGGCGCGGGCCTCGGCGATGCCGTCGGTATAGAGGAGCAGCAGGTCGCCGGGGGTGAAGTCGAAGGTATCGACGCTGTAGTGATCGCCGATCAGCTCCGCGAGGCTGAGCAGCGGAGAAGGCGTCTCGGACTCCAGGACGCGGAGGTTCCCGCGGTTGAGGAGCAGTGGCGGAGGGTGACCGCAGTTGAGGATGCCGATACGGCTGCCCTCGTGCGGGATCTCGACGAGGAGGGCGGTGGCGAAGCGCTCCATCGGCCCCTCGGGGGGAAAGGCGGCGTTGTACCGCGTGCTGCTGACATCCAGCCGGCGCGCGACGCTGACCAGGTCGGCCTCGACGTAGGCCGCCTCCCGGAAGGCGTTGACGATGGCCGCGGCGGCCCCCACCGCCGGCAGGCCCTTGCCGCGCACGTCACCGATGAGCAGCCTGGCCCCGAAGGGCGTGTCGACCACCTCGTAGAAGTCCCCGCCGATGCGGGCCTCGGCCGCGGCCGCGAGATACAGCGACTCGATCTCGACGCTCCCGAGGCGGCGCGGCATGGGGCTCAGCACCACCTGCTGCGCCGCGTCGGCGACGAGCCGCACCTGGAAGAGGGTGCGCTCCCGCTGGAGCCGGACGTGGCTTCCGTACGCGGCGGCGACGGTGACCGCGATGATCCCCGCGGCCGTCCACCACGTCCCCAGATCGGGGAAGACCATGCCGAGGCCGATCATCAGAAGAAGGCAGACCGTCCCGAGCAGGACGGTGGGGAGCACCGGCCACATGGCGGCGGCGAGGGCCGGCGCCGCGGGCAGGAGACGGCTGAAGGCCAGCTCCGGCGGGGTGGCGTAGGCCAGGCTTGCGATGACGACGGTCAGCATGACCGGCGACAGCCGCACAAACCTCCCCGGGCCGTGGCGACGTCGGAGCCGCGACCGTCCAGACTCGATCACACCTCACAGCGTATCCACGCAATCCGGATATAGCGCCCTGGCGATCGAAGTCGGCCCCGACAATGTGACCGCCTGCTCACTCAACGTGACCGGCACGCGCCTGTCAGCCCAGTCGCCCCCTGGCCCGGCCATCCCTGGGGAATCGATCCTGCTTACGCCGGTCGAGTGTTCGTGCAACAGCTGAGGACTCGCGCGGACAGGGACCGGCCCACCCAGATCACGGGCGGCCGGGTCACGGCGGCACCGTGGGGTGCACGGTCCGCTCCAGCAGCCCGTAGCGCTCCAGCATGCGCAGGTTCTGGGTGAGCATCTTGTGGCTGATGCCTTCGACCGCGCATCTGGTCGAGGTCGAAGCCACCGCGGTCCTCGACCGAGCCGGAGGAGCCGGGCGTGGCGCGACAACACGCCGTACGGCCCTCGCGGGGCCGTACGGCGTGGACTTCCGGTCAGCCGCAGTCGTCGCCGTGCCCGCCGCCCCAGTCGTCATCGTCGTCATACCAGCCGTGGTGGTTTCCGCGGTCGTTGTGGTCCCAGCCGCCACCGTGGTGGTCCCAGCCGCCACCGCTCACATACGTGGCGGAGTGCGTCGGGGTGGCCGCCGAGGCGGTCCCGGCTGCTCCGAGAGCGGCGCCACCAGCCATCAGGACACCGATGGCGGACACCGCGAACAGTCGCTTCACTCTCAGTGCTTGCATGATGAAAGCCCTTCTCATTGGCTACAACTCACAGGGGGATAAGCCCGGTTGCCTCCTTGCGCATGAGTCTGCGTGTGCCTGTGCGTGCGAGTGCGTACGGGTCATACGGATAGCCCCGTCGATGCGGCGAGCGCAGCGTAGCTGCGACGTCAACGCGGTCCCGTCGGACCGCGGACCTTTTCGAGAAGGCGCGCCGATTGCTCAAGCTCCGCGCCGTGGCCCATCACAGCGGGTAGCGTTCCCCGCTCTTGCGGCTCTCCTCTACAGATGCTAATCACCCGCCCGCGGCTCCGCATCCGGGGCAGGGAATCCCTTCGCCGCCCGCGCGGTCGGCGCCGCGCGGGGGCGGGGTGGGTCAGGACAGCTTGCCGTCGTAGTCCGGGAGCTTGACGGTGCGCTCGGCGTGGCCGCCGGCGAGGTCACTGTCGTTGTTGCCGATGTTGGCGATGATCGTGTAACCGCGGGCCTCGATCTCGGCCCGCTTGCTCGTCTTGTAAGCGCTGACCTGCGAGAAGAGATCGGGCAGGTCGCGGACGTACAGTCCGGAGACCGGGTAGCCGACGGCCTTGAGGTTGTGCTCGGTCAGGGAGTAAATGATGCCGGGGCGGGCGGTGACGAAGAAGATCGCCACGCCCCGGTCGTTCGCGTACCGGGTCAGGTCGCGGACCTTGGAGATCGCGGGGGTCGGGAAGGTCCAGAACCAGTGGAAGTCCGTCTCCAGCGAGGAGTTGTCGATGTCGAGGACGATCGCCGGCTTCTCCCCGGCGGGGGAGGCGGCGATCCGCTGCTCGATGCCGGGGCGGGCGGCGTCGATGACGGAGGCCACGTCGCGCTGCCAGGTCGCGTAGTCGACGCCCTGAATGGCCGCGTTGCCGCCGGGGGCGGAGGCGGCGGGCGCCGCGATGGCCGGGGCGGCCTCGGCGGCGGTGGCCGGCAGCAGGGTCAGGACGGTGGCGGCGACGGCGGCCGCGGCGGCGGTGCGGGCGCGGTGGGCTGCGAGCATGTGGGGCGCTCCTCGATCAACTTGGCATGTACGCGATCAGATTGGAGGAACGCCGCAGCCATGTCTACCGGTCGGTAGGAAACAGTTCGTGGCCGCCCGATGAATGATCACTTCCCCTCACCGCCGACGGTGCGCCCCGCTCGGGGGAGGGCGCAGTTCAGGCCCTCGCAGGCTCCCGCGCGGGCAGGGTCGAGGTCCTCGGCCGCGCGGTCCGGGGGCTCCCTGGAGTGCCGGCGGAACGCCCCCGCGGTGGGGGCGCGGTACGCGGGACGTGTGATGACGAGGGATCTGACCACCGTGCTGTACGTGTCCAGCGCCAACCGCACCGGCCTGCCGCCGGCCGCGTCCGCCGGGGCGGCACGGGCGATGTTCCCGCGGACCGCGGTCCTCGACGGCGGAGCGTTGGCGGGGCCGGCGTCCGGGGCGGTCGCGCTCGCGAAGGCGGGTACGGGTACGGGTACGGGTACGGGTACGGGTACGGGTACGGGTGCACGTACGGGACCGGCGACGGGCCGCAGGGCCATGACCACGCTGCGGCTGGAGCGCGACGGGGCGCTCTGCTCCACCGCCGCGGCGCGCAGGACCACCCGTACCCGACGGCGCGGTCCTACCTCGCCGGCCTCCGCGGGCGTCTGGAGGCGGGGCCGTTGTCGGTGCCGGGTGACACCCTCGGGGCATGAGTGACGAGTCTTTCGGCTGGCACGATTTCCTGGGGCGGTGGCAGGAGGAGTGGGTCCCGCGCGCGAACGCGGACGCGGAGAACGACGAGGCGGAGGACGACCACGAGCGCGGTCGCAGTGCCGCGCTCCTCGGCCGGCCCGGCGCCGACGAGTCGGCGATCGCCGCGGCCGAGGAGCGGTTGGGCCGACGGCTGCCGCCCTCGTACCGGGCGTTCCTGGCCGCGAGCGACGGATGGCAGGTGGACCAGACGGCCGGGGTCTACCGGCTTGGCGGCGCCGCGGACGTCGACTGGTTCGGGGACCCGTTCGACATGACCCCGATGTACGAGGAGGAACTGGGCGACGACCCGCGCCAGGAGGACGTCCTGATGGCCGGGATGTGGCGCCGGGCACTCCGGCTGGAGACGGAGTCCGACATCACCTACGCCCTCCTCGACCCGGGCGACCGGGACGCGGACGGCGAGTGGGCGCTCTACGTCTACAAGGGCTGGAGCGGCGAATTCCCCGACCGCTACCCGTCGTTCCGGGCGTACATGGAGGCCATGTACCGCGGCTTCCACGCCGATCGGGTGGAGCGGGCCGACTTCGTGAACGCGACCACGCGCGCCCAGGACGGCCGTGTCGAGGAGGCCCGCCTGCTCGCCCTGCGCGGACGGTACGAGGAGGCCCTGCCCCTGCTGGAGGAGGCGGCGGCCTTCGGAAGGCCCCGCAGCGCCGTCCTGCTGCGCCAGCTCCGGCAGTTGTCCGCCCGCGGCGGCTTCCACGGATACGGCGGGTACGCCGGTTACGGCGACCTGGTCGCGGACCCGCGCTACCTTCCGGAGATCCTGCCGGTGGAGGCCCTCGAGCCGGCCCGCGGCGAAGGGCGGCCGGGCGGCGACGACCACTGGCTGGGGATGATGGCCGCGCGCGGGGCCGCCCGGGAGGCCGCCGAGGCGGTGCTGAACGGGATGCGGGACGGCACCTACCGCTACGCGCCGCCCGGGGCCTGGGGCCGGTCCGTGGCCGAGGCCCGGGAGGTGGCCCGCTGGGGGGCCACCGACACCGCGTGGCGGGTGCTGCGGGAGGGGCTCCCCTCGTGGGAGGCGCCCGGGCCCTGCCTGATCGCTCCGGTCGGCCTGCTCGCCGATCCGGTCCTGGGCCCGCTGGTCACCCCGGAGCGCGGGCGGGAGCTGCTCTCGACGCCGCGGTCCGGGGAGAGGGGACCCGCTCCCGAGCCGCTGCCCGGTCTCGACCCGCCGGGCCTCCTCTGGCTGACCGGGACCGCGGGGAACCGCTGGCCCGAAGGCGGGTACCGCTGTGTCTGGGTCGAAGGAGGCGACCCGCCCCGGCTGCCCGCCCTGATCGGCGAGGAGGGCGCCGTACTGGGGCCGCCCACGGATCGCTTCGGGTCCTGGCGGGCGTTCGGGCGGCACGGGCGCGAGGACGTGCCGATGTGGGAGGACCGGGCGCCGGTCGCCGTCGGCCGTACCGCCGGAGGCTGGGCCTTCGCCTTCGACGGCGACGCCCCCCACCTGAACGAGCGGTTCGTCTCCCCCGCTCCGGCCGCCTCCGCCGCGGGCCGCGCGGTGGTGGTGTGGCGCGAGCCGAGGAGCTCCTCCCCCGGTGGGGCCCCGGCCGCGTTCCATCTGTCCGTGGCCGAAGGGGGCGAGGAGGTGTTCGCGTTCACCGTGCGGGGCACGGAGATCGAGCGCTCCGGCGCCGTGCCCGACGCCCTGGATCCCGTACGGCTCTTCCGCGCGGAGGACACCGAGCCCGAGAACGAACGCCGGGTGCTCGCAGCCCTCCACACCGAACTCGGGCTCACGCTGCCCCGCTTCGCGCTGACCCGGGGCAGGCTCAGCACCTTCACCACCCGGTCCTGGACGCGGGCGCCCCGTGAGGGCGAGTCGTACGCCTGCTTCACCTTCTCCCGGGTCCGGCCCGGCAGGGGCGGCGCGGATTGAGTGCTCGGGGCGGGCGTGGTTCCCGCAGGCGGCCGGGCCCGCCCCGAGCGGGGTGGGTCAGCTCCAGGGCTGGGTTACCAACCAGCTGGTGTCGGCATTCCAACTGGTGCTGCTGTCCCAGGCGTTGGAGCCCCCGTTGCCCGCGACGTAGAGAGAGTAGTTGTAGTGGCGCAGGTACTTCGTCGGGAAGTTCGCCGACTGGAAGGAGTAGCCCGTCCCGCTGTTGCCGGGCGTGGGACAGAAGGTGGCGTCCTGGGCGAACTCGCTCCC
Organism: Streptomyces sp. NPDC002138; assembly: GCF_040296485.1. Taxonomy (NCBI): domain Bacteria; kingdom Bacillati; phylum Actinomycetota; class Actinomycetes; order Kitasatosporales; family Streptomycetaceae; genus Streptomyces; species Streptomyces sp. NPDC002138. The sequence continues at coordinate 75,111 of NZ_JBEOXE010000030.1, forward strand.
TCCGTCGTCCACGCCGAGACGGAGCGCGAAGTTGTAATGCCGCAGGAACCGGCCCGGCTTGTCGGACGACTCGAAGGTGAGGCAGGAGTTGTTCGCCAGGCCGGCGCGGACGGTCCAGGTGGCGTCGGCCTTGAGCGTGGCCGGACTCGAGGAATCAACGGCCGAGATGCCGACCTTGTCGTCCGCGTCGGCATGGGTGAGGGAGTCGACGGTGCAGCAGGCGGTGGTGGCGCGCAGCGACACGCGTGAGCCCGGGGTCAGGGTTCCGGTGCCGGTGGCGGCGCTGCTGTATCCGGCGGCGGCGATGTTGGCCTGGACGGCGTTCTCGGTGGCGTCCGAGGGGTAGCCGGAGGTCATGACGCCCTCGTAGAAGGTGCCCGCCGAGCCCTTGCTGTTGTCGCCGCCGATGCCGAGGATGATCGCGCCCTCCTTGTGCATCGGGTGGTAGCCCGCCGCGTTGGGCCGGGCCCCGCTGTAGTACGTGGACAGGCCCCCCGACTGGGCGTTGCCCGCGCGGATCGCCCACTGGTTCGGGGCGCCCTTGACGATCGCGGTCAGGAAGCGGTGGCTGACACTCGGGTCGTTGGCGTTGTAACGGGTGTTGACCCCGGAGAACAGGCCGTTCTCCAGGTCTGCCATCACCCACGGGCCGTCACCGGCGCCGTATCCCCAGACCTTGATGTTGCCGAAGTAGATCGCCTCCATGTGGCCGTTGCCGGTGTCGTTGCTGCTGGTCTCGGCGTTGCCGTAGTCGAAGCAGCAGCCCCCGTTGTAGTGCGTTCCGTCCAGGACCGCGTACATGCCCTCGGGCTGGTCGTCGACCGCGATGCCGTTGGTGTGGTTGTTGCGGTAACCGGTTCCGGGCGCGACGTAGACGCCGTACGCCTTGTGGCCGCCGGCCAGCGTGACCGGGGCCTCGACCGCGTTGGCCAGGTTGTCCGGCCCGCCGGCCGCCCCGCCGGCGGGCGCCTGGGTGAGGTGGTTGCCCTTGCCGGACTGGTCGTAGAGGACGGTGATCACGCAGCTGGTGCCGACGCAGAAGGCGTCCTGCGCGGCGGCGTCGGCGTAGCCGCCGGCGCCGCGGACGCCGATGTCCTTCACCGCGCCGTCCTTGGCGCGCTTGACCTGGTAGAGCGCGCCGCCGTACGTGCCGTACAGCGAGCGCGTGGTGCTGTGCGCCGCCACGCAGGGGGTACCGCCCGCGGCGTAGATGTCGCACGGTCCCTGCGTGGCCGCCTGAGAGGTGGCGGCCGTGCCGGTGAGGACACCGGCGGTGAGTGCGACCGTCGCTCCGGCGGCGAGAAGGGTGCGCCGCGCACGGCGGATCAACTGATGGAAAGCCATGAAGAGCTCCTGCACGGGTGGGGAAAGAGCTGTTTTGTGAGCGCTAACAATTCCGCGCACGAGTGAGACGATGCGGAAAATCCAGCGGAGGAGTTGAGCGGCTCACGTCAAGTCACTCACTATCACCACCCCCTGATGTGGCGTCAAGACGCGCGACAAGCACACGCAAAACTCTCCACGCCCGACGAGGCGATCCCGGAAAACCGCACTGCAGCCCCCTGGACATGGCCGAGACACCAGGGCTATAAACGGGGGACCCGGTGACGGCGAATTTCGCGCTCCATGCGCCCCGGCAGCCTTTCGGCGCCTGCCCGGCACCTCCCTCCGCAGAGGGACCAGGCCCTCCCGCCCCCTTACTTTCAGCCAGCTCCGCAACGACACTTTGTTAGCGTTAACAGTCATTCGTCGGCCTCTCTGGCTCCACCCCGAAGGAACAGGTTTCGCCATGCCGCCTCCCCCGCTGAGCCGCCGCGATCTGCTCAAGGCAACCGGAATCCTGGCGCTCGCACCGGCCGCCGACCTCGGTCTCGCCCAGGCGGCCGCCGCCGCCGGGGTCGCGGCGTCGCCGTTCGACCTCGGCCAGGTCCGGCTCACCGCGGGCCGGTGGCTCGACAACCAGAACCGCACCCTGGCGTACCTGCGCTTCGTCGACGTCGACCGCCTGCTGTACAACTTCCGCGCGAATCACCGGTTGTCCACCGCCGCGGCTGTCGCGCCGGGTGGCTGGGACGCCCCGGCCTTCCCCTTCCGCACCCACGTGCAGGGGCACTTCCTCAGCGCGTGGGCCCAGGCCTACGCGGGGACGGGCGACACCGCCTGCCGCGACAAGGCCGCGTACATGGTGGCGGAGCTGGCCAAGTGCCAGGCGAACAACGCCACCGCGGGCTTCCTCCCCGGCTACCTCTCCGGCTTCCCCGAGACGGATTTCACCCAGCTCGAGTCCGGCACGCTCAAGAACGGCAACGTCCCCTACTACTGCGTCCACAAGACCATGGCCGGCCTGCTCGACGTGTGGCGTCTCCTGGGCAGCGCCCAGGCCCGGGACGTGCTCCTGGCGCTGGCCGACTGGGTCGACCGGCGCACCGGCGCGCTCTCACGCGGCCAGATGCAGGCGCTCCTCGGCGTCGAGTTCGGCGGCATGAACGAGGTCCTGGCCGACCTCCACCTCCAGACGGGGGACGCGCGCTGGCTGACCGTGGCCCAACGCTTCGACCACGCCGCCGTGTTCGACCCGCTGGCGGCCGGGCAGGACCAGCTGAACGGCCTGCACGCCAACACCCAGGTCCCCAAGTGGATCGGCGCGGTGCGCGAGTACCGGGCCACCGGAACCACGCGCTATCACGACATCGCCTCCCACGCCTGGACGATCTCCACCACCGCGCACACCTATGCCATCGGCGGGAACAGCCAGGCCGAACACTTCCGCCCCGCCGACGCGATCGCCGCCTACCTGACCAACGACACCTGCGAGCTCTGCAACTCGTACAACATGCTCAAACTCACCCGCGAGCTGTGGCAGTTGGATTCCGGACGGGCCGCGTACTTCGACTTCTACGAACGCACCCTGCTCAACCACGTCATCGGCGCGCAGAACCCCGCCGACCCGCACGGGCACGTCACGTACTTCACCCCGCTGAAGCCCGGCGGCCGCCGCGGCGTGGGCCCGGCCTGGGGCGGCGGCACCTGGAGCACCGACTACGACACCTTCTGGTGCTGCCAGGGCACCGGCATGGAGTCCCACACCAAACTGGCGGACTCCGTCTACTTCCACGACGGCACCACCCTCGTCGTGAACCTGTTCGTGCCGACCGTCCTCACCTGGGCCGAACGCGGCATCACGGTCACCCAGTCCACCGCGTACCCCGCTGAGGACACCACGACGCTGCGGGTCACCGGCAGCGCCGACGGCACGTGGTCGATGCGCATCCGCATTCCGGCCTGGACGTCCGGTGCCACCGTGAGCGTCAACGGCTCCGTGCAGAACATCGCCACCACGCCCGGCAGTTACGCCACCGTCACCCGCTCCTGGACCTCCGGGGACACGGTGACCGTCAAGCTGCCCATGCGCGCCGTGCTCCAGGCCGCCAACGACAACCCGGACGTCGCCGCGATCACCTACGGTCCGGTCGTCCTGTGCGGCGACTACGGCAGCACCGCCCTGACCGCTCTCCCGGTCCTCGACCCGGCGTCGATCACCCGGACGGGCACGACCGGCCTCGCCTTCACGGCGACCGCCAACGGCTCGCCCGTCGCTCTCGCCCCGTTCCACGACGCGCAGGGCTTCAACTACACCGTCTACTGGAGCACCAAGGCAGCCGGATTCCGCCTGGTCAACGCGGGCAGCGGGCTCGTGCTCGGCATCCGGGACATGTCCGGCGCGGACGGCGCGCCCGCCCTCCAGTGGTCCGACTCCGGCACCGCCGACCACGACTGGGTCCCCGTGGCCGACGGCGACGCGCTGCGCCTGCGCAACGCCCACAGCGGCAAGGTCCTGGGCGTCCGGAACATGTCCACCGCCGACAACGCCTCCGTGCTCCAGTGGTCGGACACGGGCACCGCCGACCACCGCTGGTCCGTCGTCGAGGCGGCGGACGGTGCGTACGGACTGCGGAACGCCAACAGCGGCAAGATGCTCGGAATCACCGACGCCTCCCTCGCCCAAGGAGCCCTGGCCGTGCAGGCCCCGGACACCGCCGCGCCGACCAGCCGGTGGCGGTTCGTCCCGAGTGGGACCCGGCGCATCCAGAACGTGGCCGGCGGACTCGTGCTCGGTGTGCTGAACATGGCGGCCACCGATGGCGCGCCGGTGATCCAGTGGGGCGACAACGGCACCGCGGACCACCTGTGGACCGCGGTGATCGACACCGCGGGCTATCTGCGGCTCAGGAACTCCCACAGCGGCAAGGTGCTCGCCGTGGAGGGCGACAGCACGGCCAATGGCGCCAGGATCGTCCAGTGGACCGACGACGGGGCGGCCGGCCACCGGTGGCGCCTGCGACACGGCGGCGGCGACACGTTCCGCATCCAGGCCGCCGTCAGTGGCCGTGTCCTCGGAGTCGCCGGTGCCTCCACCAAGGCGGGAGCCCAGGTCGTCCTGTGGGACGACAACGGCACCGCCGACCACCTCTGGCGCTTCGTCTGACCGCACCCGCACCCGTCCCGCGCCCGCACCCGCGCCCGACCCGACCCGGCCGGGCCGGGCCGGGCCGGGCCGGGCTGTCAGCCGCGGTCCGCCGAGAAGCGGTAGACCGTGGTCGAGCGATACTCCTCGCCGGGGCGCAGGAGGGTGGAGGGGTATCCGGGGCGGTGAGGGGAGTCGGGGAAGTGCTGGGTTTCCAGCGCGATGCCCGCGAAGGCCCGGTAGGCACCGCCGCCCGGGCCCGTCAGGGAACCGTCGAAGAGGTGCCCGGTGTAGATCTGCACGCCGGGCTCGGTGGTCAGGCACTCCACTCGGCGCCCGCTCGCGGGGTCGTGCAGCACGGCCGCCGTGCGCGGGCCCTGGCCCTCGTACGGGCGGAGCACCCAGTTGTGGTCGTATCCGCCGCCGGCCAGGACGAGTTGTGGGTGGACCGCGGAGAGCCGCTCGCCGACCGGGCGGGGCTCGGTGAGGTCGAAGGGGGTGGCCTCCACCGGGAAGTGCGGGCCGTAGGGGATCAACTGTCCGTTCACGGGGGTGTACTGGTCCGCGTCGACCCGTAGCACGTGGTCGAGGACCGTGCCGTTGCCCTCGCCCGCCAGGTTGAAGTACGCGTGGTTGGTCAGGTTGACCACCGTGGGGGCATCGACGGCGGCCGCGTACTCGAGGGTCAGCGATCCGGCGCCGTCGAGGAGGTAGGTCACGCCGGCGATCAGCCCGCCCGGGAAGCCCTGGTCGCCGTCGGGGCTGTACAGCGTGAAGCGGACCCCGGCGCGGTCCCGCTCGCGCACCTCGGTGGCGTCCCAGAGGCGGGCGTCGAAACCCTCGGGGCCGCCGTGGAGGGTGTGGCCGGTGGCCTGTGTCAGCAGGCGGTGGACGGTGCCTTCGACGGGCAGTTCACCGTCGGCGATCCGGTTCGCGTAGCGTCCGATCGTGGCCCCGAAGTACCGCGCCTCGCCCAGTAGTTCGGCCACCCCCGCACCGCCCAGGACGACGTTGGCACGCCGCCCGTCGCGGTCCGGGCAGTACAGCGCCTGGAGCCGGGCGCCGAGGGTGAGTACCTCGGCGGTGACGGCTTCCCCCGCGCCGAGGACCCAGCGGTCGATGACGCGCCCGTCCGGGAGGGTCGCGTACGGCTCGCGGCGGACCGTCGGGGGCTCCGCGCCGGAAGGTGAGAGTGCGTCGGACATGGTGTTCCCGTCATCCGGTTCGTGGGCGTGGAAGGGCGGCGCCCGGCCGTGTCGGCCGGGCGCCGCCCTTCCACGGCTGGCGTCAGAAGCCCTGGGCCAGGCGGTGGTAGGCCTGGTTCCAGCGGATCTCCTTGGTGAACTGGCGGACCGTGGTGTCCGCGTCGATGACCAGCAGCTCGGTGCCGAGGATGTCGGCGAGGTCGGCCAGCTCCTCGGTCCCGATCGCACTGGAGAGCACGGTGTGGTGGGGCGCGCCGGCCGTCAGCCACGCCTCGGTCGAGGTGCGCAGGTTCGGGCGCGGCTGCCAGACCGCGCGCGCGACGGGGAGGTTCGGCAGCGGTTCCAGGGGTTCGACCACATCGATCTCGTTGGCGACGAGGCGGAAGCGGTCGCCCATGTCGGCGAGTCCGACCACGACGGCGGGACCGGTCCGGGCGTCGAAGACGAGGCGGACGGGGTCCTCGCGGCCGCCGATGCCGAGCGGGTGGACCTCGCAGGACGGCACGTCGGACGCGATGGTCGGACAGACCTCCAGCATGTGCGCGCCGAGGATCAACTCCCGCCCCGGCTCCAGGTGGTAGGTGTAGTCCTCCATGAAGGAGGTGCCGCCCGGCAGCCCGGTGGACATCACCTTGAGCGTGCGCAGCAGGACCGAGGTCTTCCAGTCGCCCTCGCCGCCGAATCCGTAGCCGTCGGCCATCAGCCGCTGTACCGCCAGGCCGGGCAGCTGGCGGAGTCCGCCGAGGTCCTCGAAGTTGGTGGTGAAGGCGCGGAAGCCGCCGGCCGCCAGGAAGCCGCGCAGGCCGAGCTCGATGCGGGCGGCGTAGCGCAGCGAGTCCTGGCGGTCCCCTCCCGGGCGGAGCTCGGGGACGAGGCGGTAGGTGTCCTCGTACTCCTTGACGAGTTCGCTCACGTCGGCGTCCGTGGTCGCGTCGACGGCTTCGACCAGGTCGTTGACGCCGTAGGTGTTGACCGAGACGCCGAAGCGGAGCTGGGCTTCGACCTTGTCGCCCTCGGTGACGGCGACGTCGCGCATGTTGTCGCCGAAGCGTGCCAGCTTGAGGCTCCGCAGCTCGGCGCGTCCGGCCGCGGCCCGGGCCCAGGAGGCGATCCGGGCGGCGACCGAGGGGTCCTCGACGTGTCCGGCGACCGTCTTGCGGGCGACCCCGAGCCGGGACTGGATGTAGCCGAACTCGCGGTCCCCGTGGGCCGCTTGGTTCAGGTTCATGAAGTCCATGTCGATGGATGCCCAGGGCAGTGCGACATTGGCCTGGGTGTGCAGGTGGAGCAGCGGCTTGCGCAGTGCGTCCAGACCCGCGATCCACATCTTCGCCGGGGAGAAGGTGTGCATCCAGGCGATGAGGCCGATGCAGGCGTCGTCGGCGTTCGCGTCCAGGCAGATCCGCCGGATCGCGCCGGCGTCGGTGAGGACGGGCTTCCAGACGATGTTCACCGGGATGTCGCCGTCGCCGAGCGCGTCGGCGATCCGGCGGGACTGCTCGGCGACCTGACGCAGGGTGTCGTCGCCGTACAGCCCTTGGCTGCCGGTCAGGAACCAGACCTCGCGGCCCTCGATTGCCTTCTGTGCCTTCATGGGGGCGTGAGTCTCCTTAGCGGTCAGCGGGCTGCTGGCCGTACACGTTCTGGTAGCGGTGGTTGAGCGCGTCGATGTCGTCCTGCGCGATCGGCAGGGGTTCACCGAGCTGGCGGGAGATGTGGACGGTGCGGGCGACGTCCTCGCACATCACGGCGGCCTTGACGGCGGCCTTGGCGTCCTTGCCGATGGTGAAGACGCCGTGGCTCTTCATCAGGACGGCCGGTGAGCGGTGGTCCCGGAGCGTCTCGACGATGCCCCGGCCGATGGAGTCGTCGCCGATCAGGGCGAAGGGGCCGACCGGGATCTCGGCGCCGAACTCGTCGGCCATGGCGGTCAGTACGCAGGGCACGGCCTCACCGCGCGCGGCCCAGGCGCTCGCGTACGTCGAGTGGGTGTGGACCACTCCCCCGACGTCGGGCCGGTGGCGGTAGACGTAGGCGTGCGCGGCGGTGTCCGAGGACGGCAGGTGGTCGCCCTCGACGACCTTGCCGTCCAGGTCACAGAGGATCATGTTCTCGGGCGTCAGCTCGTCGTACGCGACGCCGCTGGGCTTGATCACCATGAGGTCCTCGCCGGGGACGCGGGCGGAGACGTTGCCGGCCGTCCAGACGACGAGGTCGTAGCGGACCAGCTCGTGGTGGAGGTCGCTGACCTGGCGGCGCAGCACATCGATCGGTGAGCTCATGATCAGACCTCGATCTTCCGGGCGGCGGCCGAGGTGGCCCCGGGGGCGGTTCGGGGGGCGGTTGGGGCGGCGGTTGGGGCGGCGGTTCGGGAATCGGTGAGCGCCGCGTTGCGCAGGGCGCGGAGGCGGTGGAGGAGTTTGTCGGAGCCGGTGCCGAAGTGGTCGTGCAGGGCGCGGTATTCGGCGTAGAGGCAGTCGTACGCGTCGGCGCGCGCGGTGTCCGGCTGGTAGGCCCCGCGCCGTACGCGGCCCATGGCGGCGGCCGCGGAGCGCACGTCCCGGTACGCGCCGGCCGCGACGGCGGCGTGGATGGCGGAACCGAGGGCGGGGCCCTGGGCGGACTCGGCGAGGGAGACGGGTCGGCGCAGCACGTCGGCGTAGATCTGCATGAGCAGGGGGTTCTTCTTGAGGCCGCCGGTGACGATGAACTCGGTGACGGGGACACCGCCCCGCTCCAGGGCGTCGACGATCGTGCGGGTGCCGAAGGCGGTGGCCTCCAGCAGTGCGCGGTAGATCTCCTCGGGGCGGGTGGCGAGGGTGAGACCGACGATGACGCCGGAGAGGTGGTGGTCGACCAGGGTGGAGCGGTTGCCGTTCATCCAGTCGAGGGCGACCAGGCCGTGGCCGCCGACGGGCTGGTCGGCGATCTTGCGGGTCAGCAGCTGGTGGAGGTCCTCGCCGGTGGCCTCGGCCTCGGCCAGGTAGTCGGCGGGTACGCCCTGGCGAAGCCACCAGGCGAAGATGTCGCCGACCGCGCTCTGCCCGGCCTCGTAACCGTAGGCGCCCTCGACGATCCCGCCGTCCACGACGCCGCAGATGCCGGGTACGTCGGCGAGGGCGGGGCCGTTGACGACGTGGCAGGTGGACGTGCCCATGATGGCGAGGAGCTGCCCGTTCTCGACGGCCTGGGCAGCCGGGGCGGCGACGTGGGCGTCGACGTTGCCGGTGGCGACGGCGATGCCCGCGGGCAGTCCCGTCCATGCGGCGGCCTCGGCGGTGAGGGAGCCGACCCGGTCCCCGAGCGGCGAGAGCGGGTGCTCGAGGCGGGTGCGCGCGAAGTCGGCGAAATCGGGGTGCAGGGCGCCGAGGTAGTCCTCGCCGGGGTACTGGCCGTCCTGGTGGATGCCCTTGTAACCGGCCGTGCAGGTGTTGCGGGTCTCCAGGCCCGCGAGCTGCCAGACGATCCAGTCCGCGGCCTCGATCCAGCGCTCGGTGGCGGCGTAGGTGTCCGGGTCCTCCTCCAGGACCTGGAGCGCCTTGGCGTACTGCCACTCCGCGGAGATCTTGCCGCCGTACCGGGAGATCCACTTCTCGCCGCGAAGGTGGGCGAGGTGGTTGATCCGGTCGGCCTGCCCCTGGGCGGCGTGGTGCTTCCAGAGCTTGGGCCAGGCGTGCGGGCGGACACCGAGCGCGGTTTCGGCCAGCGGGGTGCCGTCGGCCCGTACGGGCAGGACGGTGCAGGCGGTGAAGTCGGTGGCGATGCCGATGACGGCGGCCGGGTCGATGCCGCTCGCGGCGACCGCGGCGGGGACGGCGGTGCGCAGCACCTCCCGCCAGTCCTCGGGGTGTTGCAGGGCCCAGTCGGGCGGCAAGGCCTGGCCGGTGGTGGGGAGTTCGTGCTCGATGACACCGTGCGGGTACACGTGGACGGCGGAGCCGACCTCCTCGCCGTCGCGTACGCGGACCACCACGGCCCGGCCGGAGAGGGTGCCGAAGTCGACACCCACGACATGACTCTCCGTGGTCTCGGTGGGAGGGATCACGGTCACTTCACATCCTTCGTACGGAGCCCCGAGCCGGCGGAAGGGTGCCGCCGGGGGCACCGCTCGGTTTTTATGAGCGTGGACAATCGGGCCGAGGCGAGCGGCCGGCCGGGCGGTCAGGCCTTGCGGCGGCCGGCGATCAGGCGCTGGAGCATGATGAAGACGAACAGCAGGCCGCCGACCACGATCCGGGTCCACCACGAGCTGAGCGTGCCCTGGAAGCTGATGACGGTCTGGATCAGGCCCAGCACGAGCACGCCCAGGGCGGTACCGAGCACGTAGCCCGAGCCTCCTGTCAGGAGCGTCCCGCCGATCACCACGGCGGCGATCGCGTCCAGCTCCAGACCCACCGCGTGCAGCCCGTAGCCCGAGAGCATGTAGAAGGTCAGCAGTACCCCGCCGAGCGCCGAGCAGAAGCCGCTGACGGCGTACACGGCGATCTTCGTCCGGCCCGCCGGGAGCCCCATCAGCAGGGTCGACTGCTCGCTGCCGCCCAGCGCGTACACGTTCCGTCCCAGCCGCGTGTAGTGCAGGACCACGAAGGCGATCGCCAGCACGCCCACCGCGATCAGTGCGCTGGGTGAGACGAACACGTCACCGGGCAGGGCGATCCTGGTCTGGGCGAAGGCCGTGTACGTCGGGTCGGTGATGGAGATCGAGTCGATGCTGATCGTGTAGCAGAGGCCGCGGGCCAGGAACATACCGGCGAGCGTCACGATGAAGGGCTGGATCTCGAAGGAGTGGATCACCCATCCCATCGCGAGTCCGGCGCCCGTCCCCACCACCAGGACCAGGGGGATCACCAGCAGCGGCGGCCAGCCGTGCTGTTCCACCAGCCAGGCGGAGATCATCGTCGACAGTGCGACCATCGCGCCGACCGACAGGTCGATGCCTCCGGTCAGCACGACGAAGGTCATGCCGACGGCGACGACCAGCAGGAAGGCGTTGTCGATGAGCAGGTTGAGCAGCACCTGCCCGGAGAAGAAGCCGTCGTACTGAACGGATCCGGCGCCGAACATCGATGCCAGCAGGGCCGATGTGACCATCAGCGGGATGTACGCGCGGCCACGGGCCGCCGCGATCGCGCTCATGCCCCCACCTCCGTGTTCTTCTCTGCCGCCAGCGGACGCGGCCTCGCGGCGGGCCCGGTCCGGGCCCGCCGGCGCGCGGCCTTGGCCCGGAAGGCGGGTGACTGGATCAGGCAGACCGCGATCACCACGAAGGCTTTGAAGACCAGGGTGGTCTCCGGCGGGATGCCGATGGTGTAGACGGTGGTGGACAGGGTCTGGATGATCAGCGCACCGATCACCGTGCCGCCGAGCGAGAACCGCCCACCGGTCAGTGAGGTGCCGCCCACCACCACGGCGAGGATGGCGTCCAGCTCGATCCAGAGCCCGGCGTTGTTGCCGTCCGCGCTGGAGACGTTCGAGCTGATCATGAGCCCGGCGATCCCGGCGCACAGCGCGCTGAAGACGTACACCAGGCCGATCAGGCCCATGGCCCGGATGCCGACCAGGCGGCTGGCGACCGGGTTGCCGCCGACCGACTCCAGCAGCAGGCCGAGCGCCGTGCGCCGGGTCAGCAGCGAGGTGAGCAGCACGACCGCACCCGCGAGCAGGATCGCGAACGGCATGGTGAGCCAGTATCCGCCGCCGATCAGCTTGTACGGCTCACTGGTGACGGTGACGATCTGACCGTCCGTCACCAGCTGTGCGACGCCTCGTCCGGCCACCATCAGGATGAGGGTGGCGATGATCGGCTGGACGCCCGCCCCGGCCACGAGGGCGCCGTTGAGCAACCCGAGGACGAGAGAGACCGCCAGGGCGATGGCGACGGCGCCGAACACCGTACCGGGGCTCGCCGGATCGGCCGCCCCGCTGATGTGCAGGCAGGCCAGGGCGCCCGCGATGGCGACGGTGGAGCCCACGGAGAGGTCGATGCCGCTGGTCGCGATGACCAGCGTCATGCCCAGCGCCACCAGGATCAGCGGGGCGCCGAAGTGCAGGATGTCGATCAGGCTGCCGTACAGGTGCCCGTCCTTGATCCGGATCGCGAAGAAGTCCGGAGTGAACGCCACGTTGGCCAGCAGCAGGGCCGTGAGCGCCGCGGCGGGCCAGAAGAGGCGGTGCTTGGTCATGACCGGGCTCCGCTCGCGATCGTCGTCATGATGTGCTCGGGGGTGAGCGAGCCGTCGTTCGGCAGCTCGGCGACCAGCCGGCGGTCGCGCAGCACGCCCACCCGGTGGCTGAGCCGCAGCACTTCCTCCAGCTCGGCCGAGATGAACAGCACGGACATGCCGTCCTGGGCCAACGCGGCCACCAGCTTCTGGATTTCGGCCTTGGCCCCGATGTCGATGCCCCGGGTCGGCTCGTCGAGGATCAAGAGCCTGGGGTCGGTGATGAGCCAGCGCGCCAGCAGGACCTTCTGCTGGTTGCCGCCGCTCAGATGGCGCACCAGCGCCTCGGGGTTGTCCGGGCGGATGTCCAGGGACCGGATCCAGCGCAGAGCGATCTCGTCCTGCTTGGCCCGGGAGATCGGGCGCGTCCAGCCGCGGGCCGCCTGCAGGGCGAGGACGATGTTCTCGCGGACCGTCAGCTCCGCGACCAGGCCCTCGTTCTTGCGGTCCTCCGAACAGAAGGCGATCCCGTGCGAGATCGCGGTGCGCGGGGTGCGCAGGGCGACGGTGGCGCCCTCGATCCGCACCGAACCCCGGCTGCTGCGGTCGGCGCCGAACAGCAAGCGGGCCGCCTCCGTCCGCCCCGATCCCAACAGGCCTGCCAGGCCGACGACTTCACCGGGCTGGATGCTGAGGTCGTACGGTTCGATCGCACCGGTACGACCCAGGCCCTCGGCGCGCAGGAACGGCACGGCCGTGGCCGGTGCCGCGGGCTCGCGGCGGGCCGTCTCCGACAGCTCCTCCAGGGTTCCCAGCTCGCCGCCGATCATGCGGGCGATCAGTTCGACCTGGCTCAGCTCGCTGATCGGGTACTCGCCCTCCAGTTTGCCGTTGCGCAGGATGGTCATCCGGTCGCAGATCTCGTAGATCTGGTCCAGGAAGTGGGAGACGAACAGGATCGCCACACCCTGGTCGCGCAACCGCCGTATCACGGCGAACAGTTGCCGCACCTCATCGCGGTCCAGGCTGGAGGTCGGCTCGTCCAGGATCAGCACCTTGGCCGAGACGTCCACCGCCCGGGCGATCGCGACCAGTTGCTGGACCGCGATCGAGTAACTGCCCAGCGGGGCGGTGACGTCGATGTCCAGGTCGAGGTCGGCGACCAGCTCCGCGGCCTGGCGGCGCAGGGCCGACCAGTGGATGAGGCCGAAACGGCGCGGTTCACGGCCGATGAAGAGGTTCTCCGCGACCGAGAGGTTCAGACAGAGGTTGACCTCCTGGTACACCGTGCTGATCCCGGCCTGCTGCGCCTGCAGCGGGCCGGCGATGTGCACGGTCCGGCCGCCCAGGACGACCTCGCCGCCGTCCGACTCGTAGACGCCGGTGAGCACCTTGATGAGGGTGGACTTGCCGGCGCCGTTCTCACCCATCAGGGCGTGCACCTCGCCGGGGAAGAGCCGGAAGTCGACTCCGTCCAGCGCCACCACTCCCGGGAACTCCTTGCGGATCCCGTGTAGTTCCAGGACCGGTTGCAGTGCGTGGTGCGCAGGCATCCGCCCCTCCTTTCATGGTCGCGACCGCCGACCGGCCGGTCCGGAGCCGCCCCCTCGGGGGCGGTCCGACGCGGACCGGTCAGTTTCTGGTCGCGGGGCAGGTCAGTACTGGCGGGTCGGCAGGGCGGCCGCGGCCTGGTCCTGGGTGAAGACGCCCTCCTCGGTCTGGATCCGGCGCGGCACCTGCTCACCGGCCTTGACCTTCTTGATCAGCTCCATCAGCTGGTCGCCCAGGAGGGGGTTGCACTCGACGACGACGTTGATCTTGCCCTGGCTCATCGCGGTGAAGGCGTCCTTGACGCCGTCGACCGAGATGATCTTGATGTCCGTGCCGGGCTTCTTGCCGGCCTCCTCGATGGCCTGGATGGCGCCGAGGGCCATGTCGTCGTTGTGCGCGTAGAGCACGTCGATCTTCGGCTGGGACTTCAGGAAGGCCTGCATGACCTCCTTGCCCTTGGCGCGCGTGAAGTCGCCGGTCTGGGAGGCCGTGATCTTGAACTTGGGGTCGGCCTTGATGACGTCGGCGAAGCCCGCCTTGCGGTCATTGGCCGGGGCGGAACCGGTGGTGCCCTGCAGCTCCACGATGTTCACCGGGTCGCTCTTGCCCTGGTAGTCCTTCACCAGCCAGTCGCCGGCCTTCTTGCCCTCCTCGACGAAGTCCGAACCGAGGAAGGTGGCATAGAGCGACTCGTCCTTGGAGTCCACCGCGCGGTCGGTCAGAACGACCGGGATGTGCGCGGCCTTGGCCTCCTTGAGCACGGTGTCCCAGCCCGACTCGACCACCGGCGAGAAGGCGATGACGTCCACCTTCTGCTGGATGAACGAGCGGATGGCCTTGATCTGGTTCTCCTGCTTCTGCTGGGCGTCGGAGAACTTCAGCGTGATCCCGGCCTTCTTGGCCGCGTCCTGGACGGACTTGGTGTTGGCCGTGCGCCACCCGCTTTCCGCGCCGACCTGGGAGAAGCCCACGGTGAGCTTGCGACCCGAGTCTTTGCCGTCGGCCGAGCCGCTACCCCCGGACCCGCAAGCGGACAGAACGGCGACCATCGCGCCGGCGACCAGGGCCGCCGCAGCTCTCTTGGACATCTTCGGATTCCTCTCGGGTGGGAAGGCCGCTCCCGGCGCGGACGGATCGACCCTGGAGGGATCGACGGGCCGGCGCCGACCCCCGTGGGAGGCGGCGGGAACGCCGTTCGGGGCGCTGGGCGCCCGGTGCGACGTGGTGCGGGCGGCGGGGCGGACCGCGTCGTCCGTGTTACCGGGATGGTGCGGTGCCGTTTCGCCTGAGTGCGATTGTTAGCGCTCACAATTGCCTGGACAAGGGGCCCGTCGCCCCGTTACCCAATCTTGACCAGGCTCTCGTCGGGACGGGCGGCGCCCTGGTGACGCCGAAGACCGGACCGGCCGCCGAGCCCTCCCGGGCCGCGGCCGGGGAGATGCCCACCGGCCCGGAGCGGGTCTCCGGCGCGTTCCGCACGGCGAGGGCGTCCGGCGCCGAGGAGCGGGAGACCGCGCGCACCGAGGCGCGGCACCCCTCTCCGCAGGCCGCGCCGTACGCGCCCTACGCGCCCTACGCGCCCCGCAGCGGCGTCCGGGTCTGCGACGTGGCTGGTGGCGCGGCCGGCGGCGGGGCGGCATCCGGGGTGGTCACACAGTTCGAGGGGCGGGCGGAAGACGCGGGCTAGGTGTATTGCCCAGTGAGGTTGGGGACGCGGCTGGCGGGTGGTTTGCCTGCGAGGGCGGTGTGTCCGCGGTGGTGATTGTAGGTGTGCAGCCACTTGGGGAACGCGTCGCGTCGTTCCTGTTCTGACTGGTAGGGCTTCGCGTAGGCCCACTCGTCCAGGAGGGTGCGGTTGAGGCGTTCGACCTTCCCGTTGGTCTGTGGGCGGTAGGGCCGGGTTCGTTTGTGGGTGATCCCGGCCGCTGCCAGCAGGTCCCGCCAGGCGTGCGATTTGTAGCAGGAGCCGTTGTCGGTCAGGACGCGCTCGACGGTGATCCCGACGCTGGCGTAGTAGGCCTGGGCCCGCTGCCAGAACGCGGTGGCGGTTTCCTTCTTCTCGTCGGCCAGGATCTCGCTGTAGGCGAGGCGGGAGTGGTCGTCGACGGCGGTGTGGATGTACTGGTAGCCGACGCCGGTCTTGGTTTTGCGGCTTGCTTGCCGGCCGAGGATCTTGTGGCCGCCGCCGTCGGGGATGTTGCCGAGTTTCTTGATGTCGACGTGGACGAGTTCGCCTGGGCGTTCGCGTTCGTAGCGGCGTATGACCCGGCCGGTCGCGCGGTCGGGCCATGCCAGGCGGGCGATCCGGTATCGGGTCAGGACGCGGTGGACGGTGGAGGGCACCAGCCGCAGGTGGTGGGCGATGCGGGCCGGTCCCCACCGGCGCAGGATCCGGACTTTGATGATCCGGCGCTCGGTGCGGGTGGGTGTCCGCCGGGGGCTGTGGTGGGGGCGGGAGGAGTTGTCGGCCATCCCGGCCTCGCCCATGGCCCGGTAGCGCTGGGC
>NZ_JBEOXE010000031.1:0-90986 GCF_040296485.1 Streptomyces sp. NPDC002138
GCTTCTTGAACTTGACCAGGGCCAGGTCAGGCTCGACACCGGTGGTGTCACAGGACATCGCGAGACCGATGGTGCCGGTCGGCGCGAGCACGGAGCCGGGCCGCGGCCAGGGCGGCCAGCCCGTCGCGCAGCTCCGCCACCCGGAGGGCCCAGGGGTCCACGAGCAGGATCAGGGGTCCGGTGGACGGGGCGTCAGATGCGGCGCGCCGGACCCGCTCGACCTCGGCGGCGAGGGTGGAGACGTCCACCTGGTCGTTGAGGTGGAAGGCGAGGTCGGTGGCCACGTCCACGAGCGGCCGACCGGTCTCGGGATGGTACGGATTCCAGTCGTCCGGGCTGTCGCCGTAGTAACGGGGATCGCGCCCCTCGGGCAGGTTCCGCCTGGTGGGGGCCACCACGGCGAGCCGCAGGCTGTCCTCGGGCCCGGCGGTGGAGCGGGCGGTGGACCTGAACGCGGTCGGCGCCAGCCGGTAGTCGAAGGCCTCGGCGGGGCCGACTCGGGAGGTCTCTCCCACCGTGACGATCCTCCTGGCCAGCTGATACACCACGCGCTCGTACTCCTCGGCGTACGACCGGATCTTCATCAGTCCGTACAGCCCGTGTTCCGTGTACGACTCCCCGAAAGAGCTGGAATTGAACTGCAGTTGCCGCGCCACCGGCGGCATCAGCCCCGGTGGTACGGGAACCCAGACCGCGGGAACGATGGCGTTGACCGGTTCGGAGCTGCGCGCACGCTGGTAGATGGACCGCTGGGCGAAGGCGTACCACTCCCTGCCGCAGGTCTCGCTCGCGAAGTAGCGGGGCGAGTAGAGCGGGACGAACACCCGGCAGGTGGCCAGTACCTCGCTCAGCTGATCCGACCAGTTTTCCCCGGGGTGCATCTGGCGGTCCATGAAACCCGCGACGGCGCCCTCGCGGAGGTCCGTCATGGCCATCACCTCGGAGCCGAGATCGCGGAAGAAGCGCTCGACCCACAGGTCAGCGTGAGGGCCCTCCGAGCCGAAGCGTGGCGTGTGCGCGTAACTGAGGAAGAAATAAGGGCGGTTGTGGTCCAGCCCGCGCGTGCTCCGAGACCCGCCTCCCGCCCGGCCCTCGGGCGTCCCGCCGAGGCCCTGGAGCGTACGGCCCGACGCGCGGGCGAACGGTTCCAGTCCGGCGGCGATCCCCGCGTCCCCCTCCGCGTCGGGAACGAGGGCCGGGAAGCGGCCCGGGGCGCCGGTGTGCGCGGCGACGAACCGGCTCAGCGCGTCCCTCGCGCGCAGCTGGTCCCGCGCGCCGAGCCGCGGCGCCAGCCGTTCGCGTACGCCCTCCCGGAAGCTCAGCACCGGCCCGCCGCTGCGGCTCCCGGTCCCGCGGGCGCCCCCGCCCGCGCCCCCGTTCCCGCCTTCGTCCGCGTCGACGAGGAACAGGCCGCCCACGACCACCTCGGCCAGGTCGGCCGCGGTCGCCTCCGGGACGAGCTCCTGCCGGATCACATGGAGGAGGCCGGTGTGCAGCCGTGGGTACGAGGAGCAGAGCACCGCCAGCCGCACGGCCGGCGTCGAGGCCCGCCGCAGGAACGCCTCGGTCAACTGCCCGGCGTCGGCGGGGGGCTCCGGGAGGGCGGGCGCCTGGCCCGGCAGGCCCGGTCCGGGGACCAGGACCGCCTCGCACCCCTCCGGGTCCCCCCGCATCAGGGTGCGCGCCCAGCGGGAGACGGCGCGCGGGGACAGGCCGACGACCGGCAGCGGCAGCCAGGGGCTCCGGCGGCCGTCCGGCGGCGGGAAGGCCTGCTCGGCCAGGGGCGGAGCCGCGAACCGCAGCGCGGTGTTGGGCGCGCCCGGCGCACCCGGCGGGGTGACCTTCACGGCAGGGAGGTCGAGGCCGGAGTGCCGCCAGATCCGTGGCGGCAACGGGTTCACCAGCACGGTGGGGGTGGCCGCGGCCGAGCCGTGCAGCCGGTCCCAGAACGCGCGCTCACCCCCCGCGCCGGTCACGCAGTCCGAGAAGACGAGCACCAGCCGCCGTGGCCGCGCCGACCGCGCGCCGGTGCCCCCGAGGCCGCCCCGGCCCGCCCCGGCGGGGGAGAGCGGCTCCCACGGGCCCGCTTCCCGGACCCGCAGCGTCCGGAAGGCCCCCGTCGAGGCCAGCACCTTCACCAGCTCGGCGCCCGTGTCCTCCCAGACGGCCATGGTCGGCGACCGGTCGAGGACGACGGTCAGATCGAACCAGCGTTCCGGGGCCGGGCTGAACGCGGGCAGCAGCTCCCCGCTGCGCGCGTATCCCGCCACCGTCGCCCCGATGTCCAGACGCGTACCCCGGCCCGCCGTCCAGGCCCGGCGCAGCGGCCGCAGCGCGCGGGCGATCTCGCGGGCCCGCGGGAGCGCGGCGCCGCCGGGCATGGACACCTCCTGGGCGGGGATCGCGTCGCCACCCGGCGCGGACGGTCCGTACACCCCGCGGTCCGGATTCCACCGACCGATCCGGTCGCGCGGGTCGGCGGAGACCGCGCCGGCGCCGGGCTCGGCGACGGCCTCGACGGCGGCCGCCGGGGCACGGCCCTCCGCCGTGGCGGCCAGCCAGAGCAGCTCGGCGATCGCGAGCCCGTCCAGCCCCCGGCCGAGCCCGTGCAGGGCCGGGACCACGGCCGCCAGCGCGGCGCCGTCCCGGGCCGTCGGTTCCGGCGGGGACGCCGGGGCGTCAGGCACCCGAGAGGTCCCTCATGAGCAGACCGATCAGCTTCTCGCGCTCCGTGCCCTCCGACCGGGCCGGACCGTCCAAGAGGTGAAGCGTGCCCAGCAGTTGGTCGATGGCCACGCTCTCGCCCGCCGCCACCCGCCGGACGAAGTCGTCCACCAGCTCCGCCGCCGGACCAAAGTCGCCGACGTCCAGGCGCAGGTGGCCGCGTACGACGTCACGGATCAGCTCGGCCGTCGGCTTGGGCATCGTGTAGCGCACGCAACGCCGCAAGAAGGGCGCGGGAAGCTCCTGTTCGCCGTTGCTCGTCATCACGATGAAGGGGAACTCGGTGCACTGCACGTGCCCGTGCTCGACGAGGTGGCGGGCCTCGCTCTCCCAGACCCGCACCCGCGCCTCGTCCTGTTCCTCCCGCATCAGCTCGGTGACGCGGAACTCCCCGCGCTCCAGGACGTCGAGGAGGTCCCCGGGCAGGTCCAGGTCGGCCTTGTCGATCTCGTCGATGAGCAGCGCGCGGGGGCGCGGCGACGGCAGCAGCGCGGTGCCCAGCGGTCCGAGGGTCAGGAAGGCCGCGATGTCGTCCACGCCCGCGTCGCCGCCCGCCCGCGCCTTCTCCTGCTGGAGCCGGTGCGCGTGGATCCGGCCGAGCGCGTCGTAGCGGTACAGGGCGTCCGCGAGCGTGCTGCGGGAGGTGACGTGCCAGCGCAGTACCGGCCCCAGGGCCAGCTCCGCGGCGACCTGCTCGATCACCGTGGACTTGCCGGTGCCCGGGCCGCCCGTGATCAGCAGCGGGCGGCGCAGCGCCAGGGCCGCGTTGACGGCCTCGGGCAGCCCCTCCGGCGGCCGGAACACCCCGGCCGACGAGGGGATCGGGAAGGTCCGCCACGGCGGCGGTGCGGGCAGCGCGGCGGCCGGCCTCGGCACGCCGTCACCGCGGTAGTACGCGTCCCAGGTCATGGGGTCCCCTCATCTCGGTTCCGGACGCCGGGCGCCGTCCGGATGAGCCGGCAGAAGCGCAGCCAGTCCTCGTCGTCCCAGACGGCGCGCAGATCGGCGAGGTCCGCCCCGTCGGCGCCGCGCCAGCGCTCGCGGTAGGCGCGCGCCAGGGCTCCCGGCATGGCCCACCAGTCCCGGTCCAGGCTGCCGTGCCGCTCCTCGGGGAAGCCCGCCCCGGTGTGCGGCCACAGGAGGACGGGCGTGTAGGCCAGCAGGAGTTCCAGCAGTCGGGCATCGGCGCCGGGGTCCCGGGTGAGGCCGATCCCCCGCGCGTAGCGCCCGACCCGCAGGTGACCGCGCAGGGTCTGCGCGTCGGTGAGGTCCTCGTGCCCCAGCCAGTCCACGGGCGTGCTCCCCTGGCACCGGGCGATCGCCTCCCAACGCGCGGCGACCACGGGCTCGATGCTGCGCAGTGCCGCGTCGGGGGTGAGCCGGCTGCTCCAGTGGAGGCGTACGTCGTAACGGATGCCCAGCAGCATGGCGGCGCCCGCCTCTTCGGGCCGCCAGCTCAGGAGCAGCCCGCTCGGGACGGCCAGGTCCAGTCGTTTCAGGGGGAGTTCCAGGGGCCGGGCGTGGTCCTCGGCCCACAGCACCGCCTCTTCGACGGCGCCCTCGGCGCCCTTGCGGTCCCCGGTGTCGCTGGCGAACTGCTCGTGGTGGATCACCGAACCGTCGAGGAGCAGCCAGCCGTCGAGCACTTCGGGCCAGTCCCCGATGAGGGAGGAGTGCAGGCTGACGACGAGGCCGAGCCGTTGGCCGTCCGTCCGCCGGGCGGTGTGCTCGATGGCGTCGTTGACCTCGACGGGCGCCTCGATCCGCTCGGCCCAGGCGCGCAGTTCGGGGCCTCTCGGGTCCTTCCCGCAGACCTGGGCGAGGAGCGTGACGAACCGGGCCACGGTCGTCCTGCCGTCCCGGTCGGTGGCCGGGTGGTTGAAGGTCAGCTCGTCGATGATGCCGACGTCGGTGAGGTGCGGGGCGGTGGCGGGCAGCCGCCCTTCGGCCGCCAGCATGCTGTACAGGGCGTGCCGCAGCCGGGCGGTGGTCAGCTCGGCGCCGATCCACGACCGGATGAACGCGACCGTACGGACCGCGACGAGCAGTCCGTCGACGGCGCGCAGGGCGCGCTCGCGGTCCGGACCGGGCGGCCGGAGCAGCAGGTCCGCACGGCAGCGCAGCGCCGCCCGAAGGTCCGGGGCGCCGTCCGGGACGGGCAGCGGGGGATCCAGGGCGGCGAGCGACTCGGTGAGTTCCTCGCCGGCCAGTCGGCCGCCGAGACCGCCCAACAGCCCTTCGCGGACCCGCGCGTTGCGGGCGACCCACAGCGGTTCGCCGTCCGCGTCGTAGCCGAACCCGGAGACGTTCTGTCCGACGAGGACGGCGCGCAGCGCCTCGCGGGCGTCGGACACGCTGAGGGTGGCTCCGGCGCCGGGCAGCCCTTCCCCCATCAAGGTGGTCAGGTGCCGGGAGAAGGCGAGGTCCACGGCGGGCTGGCCGAGCGCGGAGGCCATCAGCAGCCCCAGCCGGGTCCGGCCGCCCCGGGCGCCCCCGGCCAGGTCCGGCAGTGCGGGTGGCGCTCCGGCGGCGTGGCAGGTGTCGACGATGCCGAGCACGCCGTCGACGCCCGGGTGGTCCACGGCCCGGATCAGCAGGTCGCTCACGTTCACCGCGCCGTGCCGCAGATCCTCGGTGGAGTCGGCGCACATGAGGTGCAGGGTGCTCGTGCGCCCGGCGGCGAAACCGTGCCCCAGGAAAGCCAGGACCAGCGTCGCGCGGTGCGCCGCGGCGTGGTCGATGGCCTCGCCCACCGTGTCCAGGACGGCCCGGCTCGTCAGCGCGTCACCGGTGACCAGCCCGCCGCGCCCGTCCGGCAGACCGGGCTCGCAGGCGCCGAGGGAGGCGTCGGCCAGCGCCGCGTACAGCCCGGCGGCCGCCTGCTCCAGCCGGGTCAGCCGGCCCATCGGCAGGCACTGGGGCGCGACCACCAGGACGTGCCGCCGCCCGGCCCGGCGGTGTCTCACCCGGGGTACCCGCCGGCTCCGCCCGCGAGCCGGGTCAGCTCCTGGGCGACGGGGCCCGCGACGGTCGGCTGGGCGAGGTACTTCTCGGCGGAGTGCACCCAGACCCCGTCCGATTGGACCGACCGGGACCGCGGCGCCACCCCGCGCCCGTTCGCCCGCACGTCCCGCTCCAGCCGGGGCCGCACGGCGAGGATGTCGTCCCGGTCCCAGACGTTCAGCCAGCCGCCGACGCCCTCGGGCACCACCGGCGGCTGCGGGACGAGCCGTGGCCACACGGCCGTCCGCATGGTGATCGGTGAGCCGATCGTGACGAACAGGGGCACGGATGCGGCGAGTTCGTGCAACGCCTCCAGCGCGACCACGGACCCCAGGGAGTGCGCCACCACCACGGCCGGGCCGTCCCCGATGGCCTCGGCGACCCGGGCGCGGATCCGGCGGTCGAGCCCGGAGCCGTCCGCTCCGGGCTCGCCGCGCGCCAGATAGCGCGCCACTTGCGAGAGGTGACTGACCATCACCTTGGGGGTGATCCACTGGGCTGCGCCGCCCCACGGCCGCAGGGCCAGCAGGGTGGTCGCCACGTTGAGCGCGCGCCGTACGACCTGCCCGCCGCCCTGCTCCTGCGCCCGGGGGGCGGCCTCCGCCCGGGCGTGGTCCAGGATCCGCCGCTCCTCCGGGTCGGCCTCCTCCGCGAGGGCGTCCACCCAGGCGACGAGCAGCTCCGACAGGACCGCGTCCGCCGCCGCCTCGCGTCCGCCGTCGGGATCACCGGCGCCCTGTGCCTGGTCCCGGCCGAAGAGGTCGCCGTAGTGTGCGAACGCGCACCGCGCGCCCTCGCCCGAGACCAGCGAGGCCGCCGCTCCGTCGTGTCCGGCGGCCCGCATGCCCGCGGCCAACGTCCGCGTCCATGAGGCGAGTTCGGTGTCCGGATCGCGCGGGCCGCCGATCCCGTGGACGAATACCAGCCGTGGCCGCATCGGACCCTCCCCGTGGCGCAGCGCGGTGTGCTGGCAGGTTAGCAACGGCGATCCGGGCCCGGGCCCGGATCGCGGAGATCGCCCGGGCTCACAGGAACGCCCTGACCGCGTCGGCCAGGACCCGGGCCGAGGTGTCCGCCGCGCCCGCCACCAGGCGGGTGCGCGTGAGGGCGAAGGACAGGCCCCGGGCCCGGTCCGCGAAGGCGAGGGAGCCGCCGCTGCCGTGGTGCCCGAAGGAGGTGGTCTCCCCGGCCATGGCGGGCAGCGCCAGGAAGTAACCGAGCCCCTTGGAGTGCTGGGCGAGCAGCATCCGGTCCTTCCCCTCGACGGCCACCGCGGCGGCGAGGTTCACCCGTTCGCGTGAGAGCAGCCGTACGCCGTCCACCTCGCCCAGCAGCGCCGCGTACAGCCGGGCCGCGGCGCGCGCGGTCGTCGTACCGCAGGCGGGCAGATCGGCGAGCAAGTAGTCCTGGCGGTTGGCGAGTTCCGCGGTGGTCCACACCGACGGGTTGGGCGCGACGAGGCGGACGAAGGGGGCGGTGGGCGGCAGGGAGGCCAGCCAGGCCGCCCAATTCCCCTCCACCAGTGGTGCGGTGCGGCCGAGGGCGGCCGCGGGCAGGCCGAAGTACAGCTCGTCGGCCACCCCGAGCGGTTCGGCGACGTACATGCGCAACGCCTCGCCCGGGGTCAGGCCGGTGGCCCGGCGCACGGTCTCGCCGAGGATCCACCCGAAGGTCCAGCCGTGGTACCCGCTGGTCGAGCCCGGCTCCCACAGGGGTTCCAGCGAGGCGACGACCGCGCACATCGCGTCCCAGTCGCACAGCTCGGCCGGGGTGAGGCCGACCGGGAGCTGGGGCACGCCGATCGTGTGCGTCAGCGCCTGGCGCACGGTCGCCCGCTCCTTGCCGTGCGCCGCGAACTCGGGCCAGTAGTGGGCGACCGGGGTGTCGTAGTCGAGGATTCCCCGCTCGGCGAGCACGTGCACGAGGGTGGCCGTGAAGCCCTTGCCGAGGGAGAAGCCGTGGATGAGTGTGTCCGTACCCGGTACGCCCGCGCAGGCGTCGACGATCAGCTCGCCGTCCGCGTACGCCGCCACCTGGAGCCCGCTCTCCGCGCCCGACGACACCAGCTGGTCCAGCAGCGCGCCGACGTGCTCCTGCGGGGTCGGGCCGTGCAGGGGTGACCGTGTCATGGGGGCATCGTTCCAGGCCCGCGGCCCGTCCGCGGGGCGGCCGGGCCGTCCGGATCGTCACGCGGGAGAAGGGCCGGGTTGACAGGGCAAAGATGTGAGTGGTCTATTACTCACATGAGTGCGACGAAGCCCCGACAGCTTTCCACGGCCGACGCCCGACGCGGCGAGGTGCTCGCCACCGCCGCGCGGGTGTTCGCCGGACGCGGCTATTACGGCACCTCCACCACCGAGGTCGCCAAGGGCGCCGGGATCTCGCAGTCGTACCTCTACCGGCTCTTCCCCGACAAGGAAGCGCTCTTCGTCGCCGTCGTCGAGAACTGCTCCCGGCTGATCCGCGAGCGGCTGGCCGAAGCGGTCGCCGAGGTGGCGAGCGCCGAGCCCGCCGCCGTGCTGGACGCGATGGGAGACGCGTACGCCCATCTCATCGCGGACCGGGACGACCTGCTGAGGGTGCTCATGCACGCGAACTGCGCGGCGAGCGAGCCGGCCATCCGGGATGCGGTGCAGGGCATGTACGCACGCCTGGTGGAGTACGCCCGCTCAGCTTCGGGAGCTCCCGACGAGCTGATCCAGGGCTTCTTCGCGACCGGCTTCCTCTGCAACGTCGCCGTCTCCATCGGCGCCACCGAGACCGACGCGCCCTGGACGCGCACCCTGCTGACGGGCATCCGGCACTACTGAGCACCCGAGGCGTCCGGAGGGACGGCCGCGCCGCCGCGCGGCCTTCTTTTCGGACCAAATAGAGAGTGGTCAATCACTCTCACTTCATTCTCTCCTGTGGAGGCACGCCATGGCCGAAACGGCCAAGCCCTATCTGACCGGTCACTACACCCCGGTCCCGGACGAGATCACCGCTCACGGACTGACCGTCCACGGCGCCATCCCGCCCGAGCTGAACGGCCGCTACTTCCGCAACGGCCACAACCCCAAGCCCGGCGTCATCCCCACCCACTGGTTCAAGGGCAGCGGGATGATCCACGGACTGCGGCTCCAGGACGGCCGGGCCGAGTGGTACCGCAACCGCTGGGTCCGGACCCCCGCCCTGGACGGGGTCCCGTACATCGGCGACGACGGCGTCCCCGACCTGCGCGTCAGCGACGCGGCCACGCACGTCATCGAGCACGCCGGACGCATCCTGGCGCTCCAGGAGGCCAACCTCCCGTACGAGCTGACGCCCGATCTCCGGACCGTCGGCGCCTACGACTTCGGCGGCAAACTGACCTCCGCGATGACCGCGCACCCCAAGACCGACCCGGTCACCGGCGAGCTGCACTTCTTCGGCTACAGCCCCTTCCCGCCCTACCTCACCCACTACGTCGCCGACGCCACGGGTGAGGTCGTCCGCGCGCAGACCGTCGACGGCGCCGGCCCGTCGCTCATGCACGACTTCGGCCTCACCGCCCACCACGTCATCTGGCTCGACCTGCCGGTCGTCTTCGACCCCACCGAACACTCCGGCATCCCCTACGGCTGGAGCGACACCCACACCCCGCGCATCGGCGTCATGCCGCGCTCCGGACCCCCCGTGGTGACCTGGTACGAGGTCGAGCCCGGCGCCCTGCTGCACGTGGCCAACGCGTACGAGGACGAGCGCGGCCGGATCGTCCTGAGCGGCCCCCGCTACGACCGCTCCGCCTGGGGCCAGACCTGGAAGTGGTGGACGGGCGCCCCGGGGTACGCGCCCACACCGATCGTCGGCGCCACCGCCCACCGGTGGATCCTGGACCCCGCCACCGCCGCGGCGCGCGAGGAGGCGGTCGACGACCTGGTGGCCGAGTTCCCCACGATCAACGAGGACCGCACCGGCCTGCCCCACCGCTTCGGCTACTCCGTCGCCTTCCCCGGGGCCGGCCTGACCGAGCACGCCCTCGTCAAGTACGACCACGCCACCGGGCGGCGCGAGGTGGTGCCGATGGGCCGCGACCGGATGCCGGGCGAGGCCGTGTTCGTACCGGCGGCCGGGGGCACCCGCGAGGACGACGGCTACCTGCTCACCGTCGTCAGCGACCTGGTCGCGGACGCCTCGCAGCTGCTCGTCCTCGACGCGTCGGCGCCCGGTGCGGGGCCGCTCGCCACCGTGGACCTCCCGCGCCGGGTCCCCTCCGGCATCCACGGCTCCTGGATCGCCGACGCCCCCGACGCCGCTCACACCCCCTCCGCCACCGGCACCACCACTCTCGAGGAGACCTCGTGATCACCACCCGGCACACCACCACGATCGACGCCCCCGTCGCGACGGTCTGGTCCCTGCACCTCGGCATCGCCGCCTGGCCCAGCTGGAGTCAGGGCATCGACACGGCCGCCATCGAGGGCGAGCCGCGGGTCGGCGCCACCTTCCACTGGCTCACGCACGGCCTCGCCATTGCCTCCACGATCACCGCGATCGACCCCGGCCGGAGCGTCGCCTGGGCCGGTCCGGCCGCCGGGATCGACGGGGTCCACCGCTGGACCTTCGACCCCGCGCCCGGCGGCGGGACCCTGGTCACCACCGAGGAGTCCTGGTCGGGGCCGCCGGTGGACGCCGACCCGGAAGGGCTGCTGGCCGCTCGACGGGTCGCTGATCGCCTGGCTGGCCGACCTCAAGGCGACGGCCGAGGCGCACCCGGTCCCGCCGGCCACGGCGGGGGACCCCGGGCCTCAGACCTGACCGGCGCCGCCGTCCACGGGCAGTTCGGCACCGGTGACGAAGGAGCTCTCCGCCGAGGCGAGGAACAGGGCGGCCGCGGCGACCTCCTCGGGGCGCCCGGCACGGCCGAGCGGGACGGCGGCCGTGACCCGGGCCCGGAGCTCGGCCGGGGCCCCAGCCAGGGAGGGCGTGTCGACCGGGCCCGGGCTGAGCGCGTTGACCCGGATGCCGCGCCCGGCCAGTTCCAGGGCCAGGCTGCGGGCCAGCGACCGGACGGCCGCCTTGGTGGCGGCGTACACCCCGTACCGGGCGGACCCGGCCGAGCCCGCGGCCGAGCCGAGCAGGATCACCGAGGCGCCGTCGCGGAGCAGCGGCAGGGCCCGCTGCACGGTGAAGAAGGTCCCGCGGAAATTCAGGTCCGAGACGGCGTCGAACCGCTCCTCGGTGCAGTCCGCGACGCCGCCCGCCGGTCCGCCGCCGCCCGCGTTGGCGACCAGGACGTCGATCCCGCAGCCCGCCTCCGCGATCCGGGCGAAGAGCCGGTCGAGAGCGGGCACTTCGGTGATGTCACCGGGGACTCCGCTGGCTGCATCTCCCAACTCAGCGACAGCGCGGGCGAGTTCGGTCTCCCGTCGGCCGGTGACGAAGACCCGGGCGCCCTCCCGGACGAACCGGTGCGCGATCGCCAGGCCGATCCCGGCCGAACCGCCCGTGATCACCGCGACCTTGCCGTCGAGCTGTCCCATGACGCCTCCCCTTCGGGGCGTGGGTCCGGCCGCGCGGGCGCCGTGATGGCCGCCACGCGGTGCACGCGCAGCGCGAGCTGGATCTCCAGGGCGCGGGACGGGGTGTTCCAGCTCTCGCCCAGGAGCTGCCGGATCCGCTCCAGGCGTTGCACCACGGTGTTGACGTGGACGTGCAG
This sequence comes from Streptomyces sp. NPDC002138, assembly GCF_040296485.1. NCBI lineage: Bacteria > Bacillati > Actinomycetota > Actinomycetes > Kitasatosporales > Streptomycetaceae > Streptomyces > Streptomyces sp. NPDC002138. The sequence goes on from NZ_JBEOXE010000031.1 coordinate 11,405, forward strand.
CGCGTCCTTCGCCTTGGCCAGGCTGGCGCCGTGCGCGTAGTACGCCTCCAGGGTGCGGACCAGCTCGGTGCCGCGCCTGCGGTCGTAGTCCAGTACGGGGCCGAGTACGCGTTCCACGTAGTCGCCCACGTCGGCGCGCTCGCCCAGCAGGATCCCGAGGAACCCCAGGTCGGGCAGGGCGGCGCCGTGCCCGGTGTGCCCCAGGGCGTGCATCGCGTCGAGGCAGCGCAGCGCCTCCGCGTAGGCGGCGGGCAGCCCGCCGGGGCCGGTGGCCGGACCGGCGGACCCCACGGTGACCGGTGATCCCAGGGCCTGCCCGAGATCCTCGGCCAGCGTCCGGGCCAGGGCGCCGGGCTCGCCGGTCGGCGCGAGCAGCACCACCCGGCCCTCGTACAGCCCGGCGAGCCCCTCCAGGGCCCGGGCCTGCCGGGCCGTCTCCGCGGCCAGCCGGGTCCGCGGCGCCGCGTCGCCGTGCAGCACCAGCACCACGTGCGGCCGGGTCAGGTCGACGCCCAGTTTGCGGGCGCGCAGGGACTGGCCATCGGGGTCCCGGACCCGGCCGCCGGGCCCGGCGGTCAGCAGATCGCCGAGCAGCTCGCCCCGGACCCGGTCCTCGGCCTGCGCCATCGAGCGGCGCAGCAGCAGGAGCAACGCCGTGACCAGCGCGGTGCGTTCGAAGAGCCGCCGGTCCGAGTCGGGCAGGTCCGGGCGGCCGGTCAGGCTGATGCTGCCCAGGAGTTCGGGCCCGGCCAGCACCGCGCAGACCCAGATCCCGTCCACGCGCACGGCCCGGCCCCCGGCCCGGGAGGCGGCGATCCCCTGCTCGCGGGCGGCGGCCGGCCCTTCCGTCGGCGCGGGGGAGACCCGGGCCAGCTCGCTCCCGTCGGCGTCGTGCACCACCAGACCGCCGCCCAGCAGCGCGGCGACCTCCCGGGCCAGATCGCCCGTGTCGGCGCCGCGCAGCACCAGTTCGGTGAGCCGGTCGTGGGTCTCGGTCGCCAGCCGCATCGCGTCGCTGTGCGCGCGGACGGTGTCGTTCGCGACGCCCAGGTCGACGAGGGCCGCGCGCGTCTCCTCCAGCAGCCGGGCGCCGTCGATGGCGACGGCCGCGTGATCGGCGAGCGAGGACAGCAGGGCGACCGCCTCGGGCGCGAAGGCGCGGACGGCGCGATCGGCGGCGTACAGCACGCCGATGACCCGGTTGCCCACCCGCAGCGGGACGCCGAGGATCCCGCGCAGCCCCTCCTCGCGGACCCCGCTGTCGATGGCCGGGGTGTGCTTGAAGCGGCCGTCGGTGCGGTAGTCGGCGGAGGCGTACGGGCGGGCGCTCTGCGCGACCAGACCGCCGAGCCCCTCGCCCATGCCCAGCCGCAGCTGCTGGAAGGCGGCCGAGACCGAGCCGTCGGTGACCCGCATGAAGGTGTCCCCGGCCACCGGGTCGTTGAGGGTGAGGTAGGCGACGTCCGTACCGAGCAGCATGCGCGCGCGGTGGACGATGGCCCGCAGTACCGCGTCCAGGTCGCGCAGGGCCGCCAGGTCGCCCGCGGTGTCGAACAGGGCGGTGAGTTCCGCTTCCCGGCGGCGGTGCTGGTCGAGGGTGTGCCGGACGCCCAGGGCCACCCGGGTCGCCTCCTCGACCAGGGCCTGCTCACCGGCCCCGGCCCCGGCCGCGCGGGCGTCCGCCGCGGGCCGGGCGAAGTGGTCGGGCGGAGCCCCGCGGTCCAGCAGCCCGAGCAGCTCCCGCAGCGCGGCGGCGGCCGGGCCGCCGGTCGCGGCGCCGGTCGGGGCGCCGGTCGGGCCGCCGTCCGCCGCCGGGTCGTCCGCCTTGCCCACCGAGGTCATACGGGAGTCCCTTCCCCTGGGCCGTCTCGGCCTCGGTGCGCGGACCGGGTTCAGGCGGTCCGCTGGGTCTGCGCAGCCTTCCGCTCGGGCCGCCCCGCCGGGCCGGGCGCCGAGGTGTCGTTCACGGTACGCGTCAGGTCGCGGCCACGGGTCTCCTTCGCGAAGGCCACGGTGACGGTGGTGACCACGGCCGCCGCGCAGAGGTAAACCGACACCGGGACCGAGGAGCCGTAGTCCTTGAGCAGTTCGACGGCGATGATCGGCGCCAGCGCCCCGGCGACGATCGACGCCAGCTGGGAGCCCATCGAGGCCCCGGAATAGCGGACCTCGGTGTCGAACATCTCGGAGATGAAGGCGGCCTGCGGCCCGTACATGGCGCCGTGCAGCAGCAGCCCGACGGTGACGGCCGCGGCGATGACGGGGAACGACTTCGAGTCGAGCAGGGCGAAGAAGCCGAACGCCCACAGGACCATGCCGCCGGAGCCGATCAGCGTCACCGGCCGGCGCCCGATCCGGTCGGAGAGCGCACCCCAGGCGGGGATGGTGACGAAGTGCACGGCGGAGCCGATCAGTACCGCGTCCAGGGCGGTGGTCTTGGGCAGCCCCAGGTGCGCGGTGACGTACACGAGGAGGAAGGAGGTCAGGACGTAGTACGAGATGTTCTCGCCGAAGCGGGTGCCGATGGCGGTGAGCACCTGGCGCCAGTCCCGGCGGAACACCCGGACGACGGGGGGCCGTTCCTTGACCCCGCGGGCCGCGTCGGCCTCGGCCTTGGCCTGGGCGGCGAGGAAGAGGGGGGATTCGGAGACCGAGAGCCGGATCCACAGTCCGACGATCACCAGCACACCGGAGAGCAGGAACGGGATCCGCCAGCCCCACGCCAGGAACGCGGCGTCCGACTGGACGGAGGCGAGGAGCGCGAGGACTCCGGTGGCCAGCAGGTTCCCGCCGGGCGCGCCGGACTGCGGCCAGGAGGCCCAGAATCCGCGGTGCTCGTCACCGCCGTGCTCGGAGACGATCAGCACGGCCCCGCCCCACTCACCGCCGAGCGCGAAGCCCTGCACCAGCCGCAGCGCCGTGAGCAGCACCGGCGCACCGACCCCGATGCTCGCGTGCGTGGGCAGCAGCCCCATCGCGAACGTCGCTCCGCCCATCATCAGCAGGCTGAGCACCAGCAGCTTCTTGCGCCCGACCTTGTCCCCGAAGTGCCCGAACACCACCCCGCCCAGCGGCCTCGCCAGGAAGCCGATGGCGTAGGTGAGGAAGGCGATGAGCGTCCCGGTCAGCGGGTCGGCCGTGGGAAAGAACAGCTTGTTGAAGACGAGCGCGGCGGCGGTGCCGTAGAGGAAGAAGTCGTACCACTCGATGGTGGTCCCGATGAGACTGGCGGCGACGATCCGCCGGATTCCGGATGGAGCCTTGAGGGCGGTTCCGTTGGAAACCATGTGCACCACTTCCAGGGTGTCTGCGGGGACGTCGGGTGTGGCCACAACGTAGGAGTCCGCAGGTCAGCCGCATATGTGGGCCGCCCTCACAATCGATCCACGACTGATGTACGCGCACACCACACGCCCCGGGACGCATGCCCCGCAACCCCTCCGGAACGGGGTCGTGCAGCCCTGCCGGAATTGCAGAGTTGCACCTGTTCTGGGGAGGTGGCGCCGACTCCAGTGCTGGTTTGGTGCTGGTTACGCTGGGTTGAGCGCGACCTGATTGGGGTCGAGGCAGGGCAAAGCGGAAGCGCGGAGAAGCAGGCTGAGTTCCGCCTCTCGGGCCCGTTTTCGCACTGGGCGTTGGCTGGGTGCCGCCGTGATCGAATGCGAGTGCACGACCCACCCCGGCATGCCGTAGGCAGTTGGCCGGGGTGCAACGAAGACCGGACTCTTGCCGGACCCGGACTTTGAGTACCAGCAGATTCTTCGTCTGTTGGTGGTACAGCAGCTGCATCGGTGCTGACCTGGGAAAACGGTGCTTTGTAAGGCTTTCGTGTGGGGTTGGTCCGGAAATGGTCCGGATCTTGGCCCCCGGAACTCGTGGGGGAGGATGAAGGCTGCGAGGTTCTGGAAATGATCGAGAGCGCGCTGGTCTCATGGGTGATGCGGTACGTCCCATGCTGGCGGGCACGCGGGAACTGTCACGGTAGATGGCTCCCCCTGTGGAGTTGAGCTTCTCCAGGCTGGAAGCCATCGCACATGTGGCCGGACTGTCCACTGCTGTCATACCTCGCCCCTACGCTGGACTCCGCAAATGGGTCTCGACACCGGGGAGGTTGTGTGGCGATCGACGGTGGTCGCGTTGCTGCTCGTGGGTTCCAGTATCAGTACCTGCGCACGGTGGAAGCATTGTTGGTCGGCATACAGCAGGGTGAGGCGACTGCTTGTCGTGTTGAGGGGCCTGGGAATGCGGTGTCTGTCCACCATGTAGATTCGGTCGATTTCGATCTGGTCGACGCGTCTGGTCGCTCGCTGCTTGCGGTGCAAGTGAAGAGTGCTGGTCCGGGAAGGACCGTAAGGGCGCGCGAGGCTGTGTCGGTGCTGGTTCACCTGATTACCGGCTCCGAAGCCGACCAGTACCGTTTGATCACGTCCGCTGTGCCGGACGAAGGCGGTCTGCGTCTGGGTGAGCTGCTGAAGTGCCACGGTGGGGACATTTCGCGTCTCAAGGTGGGGCTTGAGGAGCTGCTGGTAAGGGCTCCGGCCGCTTGGGGCCTCTGTCAGGCGTTGTCCGAGGAGCACTGGGACCGCTTGGGTCGTGCGGGCATTGAGTTCGATGGCCGCACTGATGAGCAGTTGCGTGAAGACCTCCATGGTGCGCTGCGTTTGGAGCGGGAGCGGGCTGGGCGGGGTCTGTCCGGTCGGGCCGGTGGGCTTGTACTGGGCTGTTTGGTTGCAGAGGTGATGCGTCGGGCAGCCGATCCCGGTCTGGCTCAGTGGGATGTGAGCGCATTCCGCCAGTCGGTGCTGGTCGGTGATGAGGAACTGCGTTCGGCTTTGGGCCGGCAGGATCTGGGCATCGTGTTCGGGCAGGTGCCTCCAGTTCCGGAGGTGGACCGGGCCCACCTCGTAGGGAAGGTGGGCGACGTGCTGCTGGGTGGACAGGATTCAGCGCAGGGTGTGCTGACATGTGTCATCACGGGTTTGTCAGGCCTGGGGAAATCCAGTCTTGCTGCCGCATACATCGCGGCTGAGGCCTTCCGCTATGACGCTGTGTTCTGGGTTGATGCTGAGACCGAAGAGTCTTTGGTGGCGTCGTTTGTCCGGGTGCTGGCGCACCTCACGGATGGGACGGAGCAGACGGAGGTGCGGGACCCGAGGCTGTTACGTGAGCGGGTTCATGCCGAGCTGCAGTCGTTGCCGGGGCGTTGGCTCGTGGTTCTTGACGACACGAGCGCGTCCGTTGTCGGCGCCTGGATTCCTCGACAGGGGCGCGGCCGGGTCATCGTGACGACGCTGGGTGGTCATTGGCCGAGGGCGGACGGGCGCATCGATCTGGATCCGATGAGTCGCGAGGAAGCACTGGAGCTGCTGCAGTTGCGGCTGTCGGTTGGCGCGCAGGAGGCCGCCGATCATGCATCGGCGCTGTTCCGCCTGGCGGACGTATTGGAGTACTGGCCGTTGGCCATCGAGGTGGCGTGTGGCTATCTGGTCAGCTGCGGCGTGGGCGTGGAGCGGATTGCAGCTTATTCGGAGACCTTGCTTCACCGGGCGGCTGACGATGAGCAGTCGGTACCTGCCGGGTACCCGAGGACGCTGGCCGCAGCGGTCGCACTGACAGTGGATCGCCTGGCGATCAGTGCGCAAGGCCGAGGCCTGCTGCATCCAACTCTTGTCACGGTAGCGGCGCTGTGCTGGCTCGCACCGCGTCGGGTGCCAGTGCATCTGGCTGCGGCATGCGCATTCTACGAGCCTGAGAACATGCCGCCCTCTCCCAGGTGGTTGGTCTTCGATGAGGTCCAAGTACCGGTACGGGAGGTCATGCGCGAGTTGCTCAACGTCTCCCTTGTGCGGTGGGACGAGCCGCTGCCGGGCCGGGGCGAGTCGTTCCCAGGCAGTGATGACACTGTGTCGATGAACTCGGTACTGCAGCAGATCGTCGGCCGGTACCTGGAGATGGATGAGGAAGCGGTCACGGCCGCTCTGTCGGCTCTTGCCTTTCATACGGACCGATGGCTGCGTGGGGCCCTCCTTACCGGCCAGGCCGAGCGGACCTGGGAACTGGCGCAGCACGCTACTGCGCTTGTGGGGCACATCCGCTCGACGGGGACAGCAGACACGTTCACGGCTCTACTCATGGGTAACCTCGCCGCGTTCCATCATGCCCATGGGCAGTACGAGTCTGCGCAGCGGCTGCTCGAGCTGGAACTGGAATGGCTGGTGCAAGCCGGCAACCCGGACGAGGGAATGGCCGCCCAGGCGCGTACGTCGCTCGCCCATCTCGTTCATCTGCGTAAGCAAGACGGCACCGCCGCCTCCATGGCCGACTATCTGGGCCCTGTGCTGGCCTATCTGCGCCGGCTTGAAGGCCGCCTGCACGACAACGTCGCCGACCTGCCAGCTAAGGCATCCTTGATCCTTCAGATGCATTTACGTAGAGAATCCGATCCTAGGTTGTCGGATCTACTGAAGGGATATCGTGCCCTCGTCGACAATCTGCCCTCAGTCGAGACGGTGCGGACGGCGCAAGACCTCCTGGCTATCCAGGACCTGATCGGGCAAGGAGAGGTCGAGCATGCCGAGCGTGCCGCTGCCGAGGCTCTGGTCAGATGTGCTGAACCGTGGTCTTCGAGCACTGCCGACCTGAGGCGTCTGTTGGTCGAAGCATTGGTTCTGCAGGACAAATGGGTCGAGGCCGATACTGCATTCACCGATTTCCTGCCTTATGCCGGTCCCCACACTCTCCACGGGTTTGCCGTTCATCACTTGGTGCACAACGTCGGCTGTCAGTCGGCGTGGAAATGGGTGCTGACAGGGGAGCAGCGTGCAGTGCAGTTGCTCGGCCGCCTACTACAAGAGACCTGCATCACCGAGAATCCGGCGTATGAGACCGGCACCGACGAAGCGCGGTTCATCCTGTTGCATGCGGTCCACGAAGGCTGGCGCGCCGTGCACGAGGCCGCCGACGATGCGGATCCCCGTGGGCTGGTTGCCCGCCTGAGGGACAAGACGTTCACGGATCCGCATGACCCCGGGAGTGTGTGGGAGAGGATCTACCAGGGATTGATTCCGCGGCTCTCAGCCGTTGCGGGTGAGACCGCACACCGCCTCCAGCAAGAGGCCGGCGAATCCGTGTTTGGCGAATTTTTGCCGGTGTTGCAGGCCAATGAAGACCTGCGTGCCGTGTACGAGGAGGCCGGCTGTCATTCGGTGTTGCCGCTGTCTACAGACCCGGGCTACGGGTTCCTCGCTGGCCGCTCCAACGTGGACATTCTGCTGCCTGAAATCAAGAAACTGATGCCGGCGTCGAGAGCTTTGGCCATCCTGGAGCCTCATCAGATGCTCGGCGCCGCCTTGCTCGAGAACGGTGAATCAGTCGAGCTACAGATCCACCGGGCCTGCGGCAAGGGTTTGCGTCGTCTGGTTGGGCCGCAGCCGACCATCCCCTCACAGCAGCACCTCACACTCACCATCACGGGCCGAAGGCTGACCCTCGAGCACGACGATGGCACCGTGATTGCCCGCGCCAATGCGACGGCATCAGGCCGGTGGCGGCAGGTAGCGCGCGATCGTGGCAGCGTGCTCGTGCTGTACGGCTACGGTCTAACTCTCAGCGACCCGGCCGCGCATCGGAAACTCATGACAGACCCTGCAGAAGTGCACCGCCGGTTCGCCGAGGCGAGCGGCAGCGGACTGCTTGCGGCTGCCCTCGTCTCCGTGCGCATACAGCCCGGTCCGATCAGTCCGGAACCAGCCGCAACGGCAGTCCGCCGACAGCCTTCGCGTACTACCCGCGCTCGGCGGAAAGGGCGGCGCGGGTAGGGTCCCGGCGCTTTGCTGGCTAGCAGATGAAAGCGGACAGTCGTGGCGGGCCAGCTCGGTAACCAGGATGCCTCTGTTCACGAGAACGCTCGGAACAGAGCCTGGGATGGTGGGTCTGAGGTCCGGCTCGGGTTTGGGAAATGTCAGCCATGGCGGCGCACCTCCGGGCCGACGCAGGCCTTGCCTCCTGGGCTAGCCGTGATGGTCGGCTGCCGATCCCCTGCCCTGACAGTGCCCACAGCCGCTCAGGGCGTCCGCCCCGGACCAGAGGCCTCCCCGCCGAACCTCCGTCGTACGGAGGGCTTGACTTTGGAGAGCGGCTGTCCGCTGCCCAGGATCTTGTCCTGCCCATCGATGAAGGACTTGCCGTTGGTCCGTGACTGGTCCGGACAGGCCTCCGCAAAGCAAACGGAGAATGCCCAGGGTTTCGATCTGATGACCCGGAGTGACTTCAATGGGCTTCTCTGAGAGGCTTAACACCCGCTCCCGGCAATGGACTTCACGCCTTTAGAAGAACCCAAGCCTCTTGGGTGAGTAGCTACAAAGAATATTCTTGGTCTGCTGGTGGTACAGCAGGTGCGCCTAGGCTGAGCAGCGAAGACGGCTGAATCTGGGGCTTCTTGGCGGGCACTGGTCCGGGAACGATCCGGATCTTGGTCTGCGGCGTTCGGGAGAGAGGACTGCGCGAGCGGTGGTATGTCGTTGTGCTGAACCCCACCGGTGAGCCGCACTTCTCCTCGAAGGGCCGATTGCTGAGGCGATCCAGTTGCTTAGCGTGAGCGCTGCGTCGACAGCTGTCGGTGGAACTGTTCGAGGGCGGCGACGTAGGGCAGGCCTTCAAGGGGTTCGTCGAGGAGGAACCTACGGGTGAGGTCGAGCAGTTCGTGGGAACGGGTGAGGAAGACCCAGTGGTCGGCCTCCTCGATGGTGGCGAACACCCCTTGGGACGACATGGCCGCCAGTGCACGGTACTCCGTGGGCGGGCTGGCGACGTCGTGTTCCCCGATGTCCGCTAGCAGAGGAGGCTGCAGGCCGCTCGGTTGGGCCGCCGCGTAGAGAAGCTCCAGGCAGCGCCTCCACATACCGATCTGGCCCTCGTCGGCCGTGGTGAGCATGTCGTTGAGGACCCACTCCATGGTCGCCCGCCCTCGTACCGGACGGGCGGGGTCGAGGCACAGCAAGCGGGCGATGATCTCGCGCGTCACATTCGCGCCGCGCCGGGCTTCGCATCAAGGCCGCCAGACCGGCCGGATCGGTGCCACGCGGCAGGGCGGGAGGGCGTGCGGCGACGCCGGTCAGGACGACGCGTTCCGTGCGGTCCGGGTGGCGCAGGGCGAGTTGGTAGGCGATCTCCCCGCCATGGGAGGTGCCGCAGATGTTCAGTCGGCCGATGAGGGGGAGGGTGTCCGTGGCGCTGTTGCCCTGCGCTGCCTACCGGTGGGTGAGCGTGACGTCGGGAGACTACCGCTCGGTCCAGGCCTGGAGGCGGGCGTACCCGGCTTCGGTGTCCGCTCCGACGCCCGGGCTGAACGCCTCGCCGGTGACGATCAGGAGGCGGCTGTCGTCGTCGAGCGGTGCCGTGCGGACGGACCGTTTGCCGTCTTCCTCGGTGATGTACATCCCCCGGGGATCGAGGTGGGCGGGCAGACGGCCCGCGATCACCAGGTCACGGTGCTGCGTCAGCCGGGTGGCGAGCGGAGCATGGTCGAAGACCGGGTGGTGGGTGGCCACCACGACGGGCCTGGCGGTGGCGGTGGCACCCGAGTCGGTGGTGAGCCGACACGGATCCCTGCCGTCGAGCCCCGTGTCCATCCGGCCTTCGAGTGGACCGTTCATAGGAGGGAAGGGCGACCTCGGAGAATGCTGATCGGGGCTGCGCCTGGGGCTGCTCGTCTCCACCGTGGTGGTGGATGAGGGCGGCGGAGGGGTTCGCTGTTCGAGGAGTTGGCGGCGCGCGAGGCGGCTGAGACAGCGACTTCTCAGGACGCAACCGGATCTCTCCGGTAAGATCTTGATTTGTTACCGGCGAGTAGAAGTGGCGGAGCGGCATCGCGCCCTTTGGTCTCGCCCCGTTCCGGGCCCTCGGTGGACTCAGGTGGCGTGGAGATGACGAATCATGTCGGGGACTGGGCGCTGTGGGGGATGCCGTGGTGGTTGCGTGGCGATGGTCGCGCTGGTCGCGGACGGCGTCCGGGGCTGACAACTCGGGTGTGGTGGTGGTCGGGTGAGGACGTTCGGTGAGATTCTGCTGGGGTTTCGCCGGGCGGCGGGGCTGACGCAGGAGGAGCTTGCCGAGGCCGCCGGGTTGGCCGCCAGGTCGATCAGGGATCTGGAGCGGGGCCGCCGGGAGCGGCCGCAGCGTCGCACGGTGGAGATGCTGGTGTCGGCGCTGGGGTTGGCCGCCGCCGACGCCGCCGCGCTGCTCGCCGCCGGCCGTTCCGGGCTTCCCGGCCGACCGGGGAGCCCGCTGGCCGATGACGGTGTGATGGGGCCGGGCCTGCTCGATCGCCGCAGTCAGCTGGCGGTCCTGGAGGCGGCAGCTGGCGCGGCGCGGGCCGGTCAGGGTGCGGTGGTGCTGGTGCGTTCGGGCGCGGGGATGGGGAAGACCTCGCTGGTGAACGCCTGGGTTGCCGCCGAGCAGGCGCGCGGGAACCGGGTGATGCGGGCCAGTGGCGGAGAACTGGAGCAGGACTTCGCCTTCTCGGTGCTCCGGCAGCTGGCCGAACCGCTGCTGGCCCAGGCCGGCCGGGCGGGGCGGGAGCGGCTGCTGGCAGGCCCTGCGGAGCTGGCCTCGCACGCCTTGCGCGTGGAGGGGGCCGGCGCGGGCGGGGAGCCGACGCCGGAGGCGTCACTGGGTGTGCTGCACAGCTTGTACTGGCTGATGGTCCATGTCACGGACGACGGGCCACTCACGCTGGTGATCGACGACGTGCACTGGGCGGACGGCCCGTCCGTGCGGTGGCTGGAGTACCTGGCCCGAAGGCTGCGGGGCCTGCCGTTGCTGCTGGTGCTGGCGGCACGGCCGGACAGCGGGACACAGGCCGAGACCCTGCTGGAGCAGATCGCTGGACAGCCGCACTGCTTGCAGGTCGGGCTGCCGGCGCTGGCCGCCGACAGCGTGGCCAGGCTGGTGCGGACGACTCTGGGGCAGGACGCCGAGCCGCGGTTCGTCGCTGCTTGCGCCGAGGCGACGCAGGGTAATCCGCTGCTGCTGCGTGAGCTGCTGCGGACCCTGGCCGACAACGGGGTCAGGCCTGCCGGGGATCAGGCCCATCGGGTGGAGGAGTTCCGGGGCCGGATCCTGGCCGCCACGGTGGTCAAGCGTTTGGCGGGTCAGCCGGAGCCGACCCGGCGGCTGGCCCGGGCCCTGGTGGTGCTGGGGGACGGGACCGCCTGGCACCTGGCGGCCGAACTGGCCGGGCTGGGCGAGGCCGAGGCCCGCGAGCACGGCCACCAGCTGCGGCGGATCGGTGTGCTGGGGCCGGGCGAGGCGGCGCGCTTCGATCATCCCCTGGTCCGCGCCGCGATCGCCGAAGCCGTCATGGGGCCGGTGGAGTCGGCCGCCGGGCACGCCCGGGCGGCCGAACTGCTGCGACGCGAGGGTGCGGCCGGAGACCTGGTGGCGACCCATCTGCTGCTGGCCGAACCGAGCGGTGAGGCCTGGCGGGTGGAGGCCCTGCGGGAAGCGGCGCGGGTGACCCGCGGCCGAGGCGCTCCGGAGACCACCATGACCTATCTGCGCCGGGCCCTTCGGGAACCGATGTCCGTCGCACAGCGCGGCCCCTTGCTGCTGGAGCTGGGCGCCGACGAGCTGCAGGTCGATGTCACCGCGGCCAGGCATCACCTGACGCAGGCCGCGTCCGCGCTGACGGACCCGTACTCCCGGGCCCAGACGGCCCATCTCCTCGCCAACGCGCTGTTCATCGGGCACCAGCACGCGTGCGCCGTCGACGTCCTCGCCCGCGCTGTGGAGGACCTGCGGCAGACGGACGACGGCACCGGGCTCGGCCGTGAGGTGTCGTGGTACCTGCAGGCCCAGATGCTGCTGATCGGCTACGAGCACCTGTCCACCCTGCCCGCCGCCCGGCAGCGGGCCAGGCGGCTGTGGGAGCACGACCTGGCCGGTGACACACCGGGGGAGTGCGCGGTCCTGGCCGCGCTGTCCGCCTCGGCCGTCACCGGGGACGCCAGCGCCTCGGTCACCAACCACCTCCTCGACCGGGCCCTGCGCGGCGGGATCGCGGGAGTGGACCAGGCCGGAATGCTCGTCAGCCTGACCGGGATGGGATTCGTGACCACCGACCGCCTCGACGACGCGGCGGCGCAGTTCGACCAGGTCGCCGACCTGGGTGTGCGGTGCGGCTCGTTCCGTATGGTGTCGGCGGCGATGATGTGGCAGCTGACCGTCCGGGCCCGTCGGGGACGGCAGCTCGCACTCACCCCGGACCTCGGACATCCCGGTACGACGACCGGGGACGGCATGGAGCACCGGGTGCGGCTGGCGATGATGGCCCAGGTGGGCGAATCGCTGATCGAGCGGTGCGACCTGGCCTCGGCCACCCGGGCCCTGGTAACGGACGCCGACACCCACCAGGTGGGCTGGCTCTGGCAGGGGCCGACGCTCCTCGTCCGCAGTCGCCTGCACGCCGAGCGGGGCAATCCGGCCGCTGCCCTCGCGGTCCTGCTGGACTACGGTGCACAGGAGAAGCAGGCACAGGTCACGAACGTGGCCATGATGCCGTGGCGGTCGCAGGCGGCGCTGTTGCACCTGGCACTCGGCCAGCGCACGGACGCGCTCCAGCTGGCTACCGAGGAGCTGGAGTTGGCCCACCGGTGGGGCACCGAGCGAGCAGTCGGCCTGGCCTCGCGCTGCCTGGGCGTCGTCGTGGGCGGCCCCGAGGGGGAGGCCCACCTGCGCGAGGCCGTGGCCGTGCTGGAGCGCTCCCCGGCCCGCCTGGAACTGGCCCGGGCACGTTACGAGTTAGGGGCCGCACTGTCGCGCGCGGGCGCGACCGGCCAGGGCCGCCGGGCCCTCACCCAGGCGCTCGACCTCGCGCAGACCTGCGGCAGTACCCTCCTGGCCGGCCGGGCCCGCCGGGCACTGGCCGCCGTGGGGGTGCGCCCGCAGGCCGCGCCGGCGCCGGCTCCGAGCCTGTCGATGACCGAGCACCGACTGGTGGAGCTGGTCGGCGCCGGTCACACTGACCGCCAGGTCGCCCAGGCCCTGCTGCTGACCCCGCAGGACGTGACCGGACTGGTGGAGCGGGTGGGCCACAAGCTCGGGGCGACCAGCAGGGCGGACCTGGCGCGCCTGTCCGGGGCCGCCGGGGGCGGGTTCGGGGTCGGCTGGTTCGGGGCCTGAGCCGCCGCCCCGTACGCAGGCGGCAGGGCCTGGACCTCCCGTGCGAGAGGCCAGGCCCTGCCTACGGTCCGTCGGCCCGGATGGCCGGCCGGGCGAGCGTCTACTGGAAGCGCTCCCCGACGCCGGCGCCGTCCGAGCGGGCGCGGAGCATGCCGCTCTGGTCGCCGCCGTAGCCGACCTCGGCCGACACGTACTGGCCGTTGGCGGCCGAGCGGATGGTGTAGCCGGAACCGGAGCGCTCGATGGTGAACTGCTCCCAGGCGCCGATGGCGCCCGACCGGGCGCGGAGTTCACCGTACTGGCCGCCGGTGTAGCCGAGTTCGGCCGTGACGTAGTTGCCGTTGGCGGCCGACCGGATCGAGTAGAGGCCGTTCTTGTTGTTGCGGCACAGAGCGAACTGCTCCCAGGGGCCGACCCCGCCGGCGCGGGCGCGCAGCATGGCGTTCTGGTCGCCGGTGTAGCCGAGTTCGGCCGAGACGTACTTGCCGTTGGCCTGCGCCCGCAGGGAGATGGCCGTGGTCACGCAGGTGGTCTCGTCGGGGGCGATGCCACCCAGCAGGGTGTTCAGGTAGGTCTGGTACGACTGCAGCGTCTCGACGGCCTTGCCGAGCGTGGGGCGGGCGGCCGGGAGTTCGTTCCAGGTGAGCTCCCGCTGGTGTCCGTGCCGCCAGCCCCGGGTGTGCACCGGATCCGTGCGGGGGCCGTCGCCGTCGGGGCTCTTGGCGTCGATGTTCTGGCCGCTGTCCTGGTAGGACTGCAGGGCGGAGGCGTTCCAGCCCTCTACGCCGCCCCAGGAGAAGAGCTGCTGGTTGGGGGCGGGGTACAGCAGGTTCTGCATCACGACGGCGCCTTCGTTGCCGCCCAGGTAGCTCGCGACCTTCTGCTTCTGGGGGTTGAAGAGCAGGAACCGGCCGCGCTCGCCGATCTGGATCCACTGGCAGTAGAGGTTGGAGGCGTCGAACTGTTCGAGCCAGACGCTGTCGTCATCGGGACTGGCGCACAGGACCTGGTCGTTCCAGTTCCCGTTGGTGAGGAACACCGGGGTGAGCATCGGCTGTGTCTGTGTGGCTGCCGAGGCGGGGGTCGCGGACAGTCCGGCCAGGATGGCCAGCGCCGCGAGGAAGGCCACGGCCACGGACCGCAGGCTCCGTACAGCGGAACCGGCAGCTCCTAAGAAGCTATTCATGGGTCTGATGTCCTCAGCTGTTCGGGGTCAGCGCATAGCGAATGGTCTGGGTCTGGATGAGCCCGCGGCGGAAGACGAACGTGTCGACGCCGTGCCGTGCCTGGTTGGTGTCGGAGGCGGCGGACCACTCCAGGAAGAGGACGTCGCCTTCGAAGGTCTGGATCTTCAGGTCCCACTTGGCGTGGGGGAGGTCGGCGAAAAGCCGGGTGAAGCTCTCGCGAACGCCGTCCCTGCCGTGTTTGACGCCGTCCGGGGTGATGACAGCCGCGTCGGGGGCGTAGTTCGTGACGATCCGGTCGAGGTCCTCGGCGACGAGCGCCTGTCCGTGATCGCGGAAGATCTCTTGTGGGGTTCGGGCGGTTAGGTCGTTCACGGGCAACACCTTCCTGTGCTGGATGAGTGGGATGCTCTGCCCATCGGGCAGCACGCTGTGGACCCCCGTGCGAGCAAGCGACGGGAACCCGTAGAGAACCCCTGCCGCTTGATCGTGTACAGCAGAACATCGCGGCGGGTGGGGACACCAGGAAGGAAGAGGGGAAGGCCTACCGGAAGGAACACGGGAAGGCCACCGGACGGCGTTGTTCACTCCGAGATCGCTGGCGACGGGACTTGAGCGTCGCTCCCGGCCTCGACCGGGCCTGGCGGAACACCCCCGCATGGGCGGGTGCCTCCCCGATCTCGGTCCTGTCTCTTTGGCCGCCCACCTTGGGGCCCCGGGGTGCCGGCCGCCGCGGGACGGGGGCGGATGGCGGGTGTCAGCGTTGCAGCGCCGTACGGAGCGTGAGTCCGTGGTGGAGCCGGAGCCGGTGCAGTTCCCAGGAGGACAGGGGCGTCACCGTGACGGGGGCGCCGAGGATGAAGACCACCTGGGCGCCCGCCGGGACCTGGGCGTAGGCCCCGGTACCAGCAGCACAAAGCCGCGCCCGGCGGGGCGGCGGCTCGTGGGCGCAGGCGCGCTGGTCATGGGGTCATCGCACGATCCGCTGGCCCGCACGACACGACTGGGCGGAAGGCAGCTCCGGTCGGAGCCTCAAGACCATGTGGGGGCCGAGGGTGACAAGGCCGGGGCGGCGCATCCCGGCCGGGACTGCGTGGTGGTCAGCTGCGTCGCAGGACGGCCCAGGTGCCCCAGCCCGCTTCGGATTCCGTTGTCTCCCAGTGGCCCGGCAGCGCGTCGGCGACTTCTTCCGCCGACAGGTACAGCGGGCCGTCCTGGCCGAGCTGGTTGATCCACAGCAGTACGCCGTCCGGTGCCAGGACGCGGGCGGTCTCGGCGGGGAAGAGGAGCATGTCGATGGCGGCGATGGCGGCGATCGACTTGTCGGCCACGGGGAGTGCGCTCGCGTCGGCACGTATGCGGACAGGGGAGCGGGTGGTGGCTTGGCGGAGCATCTGCTCGGACAGGTCGAGGCTGATCACGCCGGGGAAGACGGATTCGAGATGAGACGTGAAGTGGCCTGTCCCGGAGCCGACTTCCAGGCAGCGGCCAGCCGGCAGTGGCCCGCCGCGGGTGAGGGCGTCGAGGAGCGGGTCGACGCGGCCGGTCGCCTGGGTCGTGTCCCAGTCTGCGGCGAGCTGGTCGAACAGCCCGCCGAGGAAGGCTGCTTCCCCGGCCCCCCACTGGCGTCGGCCGGCGGCCAGATCGTGGGCGAAGGCCCGAAACGCCTGCGCTGTGTCGTGTGGCGGCAGCGGTTTGCCGTCCGGGCTGGGCAGGATCCGCGGCAGGATGCGACTCATGGGACCAGCTGAGCACTCGCAGGGGGCTTCGGGATCGGCCTGGGGGTGGAAATCCCTCTCCACCCCCAAGCGGAGTGGTCAATGATTGCCCTCAGGGTGCTGGTGATTGCCCGGCTGGCTGCCGTGCCGCGCATGGCCCGTGCTGGGGCCGCCGTGTGCGTCGTGGCCGGTGCCGGGTGAGCCGCCCATCATGCGGAGCATGTCTCTTCCGCCGGTGCGGAAAAACCGGATCAGGAGCGCGGCGGCCAGGAGAAGGAAGACGATGTTGAGCCAGGTGGTGTAGTTCCACGTGATCCCTTCCATGGGGATCTTGGCGTCGGCCTGGTCGGGGATGAGGCCGAGGCCGCCGAAGGTGAACTCCACGATGTACCCGGCGATGACGGTGGCGAGGTAGAAGGTGCCCAGGAGGAAGAGGGCCATTTTCGGTCCGTAGTACTTCCGGTAGATGTTCAGGATCGGGAGGATCAGCAGGTCGGCGAAGATGAACGAGACGACGCCGCCGAAGCTGATGCCGCCCTTCCACAGCACGACGGCGAGCGGCACGTTGCCGATCGAGCAGACGAACGAGGCGATGGCGACCAGCGGGCCGATGATGGGGCCCCAGAGCTTGGACGCCAGCGGGTGGCCTTCGAAGAAGAACGTGCTCCAGAACGCGTCCGGGACCCAGGCGGCGATCGCGCCCGCGATGAGCAGGCCGATCACCAGGTCGCGCAGGACAGCCGCCCACTCCATGACGAAGACATGGCTCGTGGACGTGAAGCCCTCGCGGGACAGCAGGCGCCGGGTGAAGGAGCCCTCGCGCTTCACGGACATGTCCATCGCGGCGTGGCCCTCCATCGAGCCTGCCAGTCCGCGCTCCGCCTGCTCGCGGGCCTGGTGCAGGAGCTTGTCGCGCAGGAACAGCCGGAACAGCACGGCCAGGACGACGATCATGATGGGGCCGCCGACGAACTCCGCCGCGGTGAACTGCCAGCCCATCAGCAGGGCAAGGATCACCCCGAGCTCGACGACCAGGTTGGTGGAGGCGATCTCGAAGGCCATCGCGGCGGTGAAGTCCGCGCCCTTGCGGAACAGTGAGCGGGCCAGCGCGACGGCGGCGTAGGAGCAGGAGGAGGAAGCCGCGCCGAGACCGGCGGCGATGGCCAGGGTGCGGGGGCGGTCGTCGCCGAGCAGGGAAGCGACAGTGGATTTGCGGACGACGGCCTGGACGACCGCGGACAGGGCGAACCCCAGGATCAGGGCCCAGGTGATCTCCCAGGTCATGGAACCCGCGATCGACAATGCGTGCAGTACGGCGTGGATCATTCCTGAAGCCTTCCGAGAAGAGCACGGCATGGGGCCCACCGACACGTCGCACCCGCGCAGCATGGCGGGATGGGCGCGGGGCGCCACCCGGGTGGGTGGCACCCCGCAGGGTTCAGCCGACGTGGAGAGTCAGGGCCGCGGTGTGGAGCTTGCCGCCGGTCTGGAACTGCAGGAACAGCCGCCAGTTCCCCGAGGTCGGCAGCTCCGCGTTGAAGGACAGTTCCGGCCCGCCGTGACCGCCGTTGACCTTGGTGGTCGGGTGCAGGTGCGCGAACGCGGTGTCGCCCTCGTGGAAGGCCGTCAGGTGGGCGTACGTGTCCAGGTAGGGCTCAAGGTCGGTGACGGGCTTGCCGTCCTTGGTGACGGTGACCGTCAGCGGGTGCGCCATCCCGGCCATCGGCTCGCCCTTGACGGTGACGGTGTAGCCGTCGGCCTCGGTGGTCTGGGCGGCGGCCGGCAGCGGCGTCTTCGTCTCCGTGCCCGGGACGGTGACTGTGCGGGACAGAACGAACGCTGTTTCCTTGCCGACTCCGCTGTTGGGGGTGAAGGAGGCGAACATGCGCCACGCTCCGGGCGCGAGCGTGTCCAGGGCGGCCGTCCACGTGCCGTCGGCGGCCATGGTCGGGTGGATGTGCTGGAAGCCGGTCAGGTCGGAGCGGATGGCGTAGAAGTGCATCCGCTTGGTCTGGTCGACGGCGAAGGCGCTGACGGGCTTGCCGTCCGGGCCGGTGACGGCGAACCGGTAGGCGGCCGGCTTTCCTGCCATCAGGGTTGTGTCGGTGCTGGTGAGACGGTAGCCGTCCTTGGTGTCGGACAGGCCGTCGCCGGCAGCCATGTGGTCCATGCGGGGCATGTCACCCATGGACGGCGATGCCGTTGCCGAGACGGACGCGGACGGCTTGGCGCCGTGGTCCATGCCCGGCATCGAGGAGGATTCGTCGTTGGAGGAGCCGCAGGCGGTCAGCGTCAGCGCGAGCGCGGCTGCGGTACCGGCCGCCGCGAGGGCGCGACGGCGCACGGTGGGACGGGGGGAAGCGAACATGGTGGTGGTCTTTTCCGGGTGGGCGCACCACGCTGGGCGGGCGCGCGGAGGTGAGCTGGACACGTGCCGGGCCCGGGATACGTCCGGGTTCCGGCGGGGTCCTGTCAGGTCCGCGCGATACACACCTGGAGCAGCAGACTTCGTCCGCCCGACGGCGGCCCGCGGCGCCCCGTTCGGGCGGGCGCCAGGGTGCGGCCCGCCAGGAACAGGGCCGTGAGGATACTGGCGACGGCCAGCAGAGCGGGTGCCGGCAGCGGGGTCGTGTCGCGGGCGGGCGTCGAGACGCACGTTGTGCCGTCCATCGCCGCCGCGCCTGACGCATGCTGCGTGCCCGGATGCGCCGTCACTTGTCCTGCGGCGGACTGCACCGCGCCGAGATCGTGGGAGATCATCGCGCCTGGTGCGGGGACTTCGTGCATCCCAACGGGCGTGGACATCGCGCCGTGGCATCCTTCGGCGGCGGTGGCCGGTGCACCGTGCATGAGGAACAGGCCGAGCAGGACCGCGCACAGCGCCAGCAGTGGGGCGAGACCCCGCCTGCGTAGCTGTCCGCTGCCGGCCATCACTGCTTCCTTCCCCATGTGATCGAACGCGGCCGTTGCGTCGCCACGTCGCCTCGACCATACCCCGGCCCGGTACCTGGTGCCGGGGTATCAAAGCTGCTGTGTGACGTTGCCGACCCCTTCGGACGTGCAGACGTCGGACGTGAAAGCTGTCCCCGCGGGCGTACCGGCTGTGGCGCAACGTCGGGATCGGCGGGATCGGCGGGATCCTGCCGAGCGGGCTGGGGGACGAGAGCTGGCGCGGCCGGTGCTCGGGCCGGGATACCGCGTCACGCCGGCCGGGCTCTGTCACCTCACGCCCGACGATGGCCTTGAGGGGTCGGGGCCGGCTTCGAGGGTTCCGCCACACATCCAGTCCCGCCAGCACTCACATGTGCCTGGGCCCGGCCGTGGGCCTGTCAGTGCTGGACCCGGGCGATGAGGAGGGCGACGTCGTCGTGGTCGCCGGGGTGGCGCAGTGCCTGGAGGAGCATGTCGCAGGTCTCTTCCAGGGATCGCGGCGGCTTTGCGAGGAGGGCGAGGAGAGCGTTCAGACGTTCGTCGATGGCCGCGTCACGGGTTTCGACCAGGCCATCGGTATAGAAGACCAGTTGGTCGCCCGGATGCAGATCGAACGTGGTGGTGTGGAAGGGGACGTCGCCGACGCCCAGAGGGATTCCGGTGGGCAGTTCCAATAGTTCGGGTGGCCGTCCGGGGCGCATCAGCACGGGGGGCAGGTGCCCCGCGTTGGAGATGAGGCATTGGGCGTGGTGGGGGTCATAGACCGCGTAGACGCAGGTGGTGATGGTCTGCCCCATGGGGTCGGCCAGGCGGTCGAGGTGACGCAGTACCTGGGCGGGGTCGAGGTCGAGTTCGGCCAGCGTGCGGGTGGCGGTACGGAGCTGGCCCATCGTTGCGGCGGCGCTGATGCCGCTGCCCATGACGTCGCCGACGACGAGGGCGGTCTTGTCGTCCGTCAGGGGGATGACGTCGAACCAGTCGCCGCCGACCTCGTCCGCCGCTTGGGCGGGCTGATAGCGGTAGGCGATCTCCAGGCCGGGCGGGTCCGGTGGCTCCTGAGGGAGGAGGCTGCGCTGGAGGGTGAGGGCGGTGTTGCGTGCCTGCTGGTACCAGCGGGCATTGTCGATGCACACGGCGGCCCGCGCGGCCAGCTCGCTGGCCAGGACCTCATCGTCCGCGCTGAACGGCTCCGGATTGTGGAGGCGCTTGAGGTCGAGGGAGCCGAGGACTTCCCCGCGGGCGATGAGAGGCACGGCCAGGTAGGAGTGCAGTCCTGCGGCCGCCAGCGCCCTGGCGGCTTCGGGACTGCGGGCGATGCGGATCAGGTCATCGGCGTCTACGTGGGGCACGCGGACCGGGCGGCCGGTGTTCACGCACCGGGTGACCAGCCGGTCGGCGTCGTAGCGCGCCACCTCACCCGGCGGATCGGCCGCACCCACCGCCTCGCTGGGGTACGCGGCGGCCACGGCCAGGGCCCGGAATACCGCTGCCCCTTCGTGTACGGCAACGGCCGCACGACTGTGCAGGATGCTGTCGAGCACGTCCACCGCGGCCACGTCGGCCAGTTCCGGCACTGAGACCTCGGCGAGTTCGCGGGCGGTCTGGTCCAGGTCGAGCGTGGTCCCGATGCGCAGGGAGGCGTCGGCCACCAGCGCGAGACGCTGCCGGGCCCCGGCGGCCTCGGCCGTGGCGCGATGCCGATCACTGACGTCGACGACGGAGGTCGCGACCCCGAGCACCTTCCCGTTGGAACCCTCCAGCCGGTAGAAGGACACCGACCACACGTGCTCACGGTCCGGGTCGGCCGGGGTGTGCCCCGTGGACTCCCGGTCAAGAATCGGGATTCCGTCGGCCAGAACCTCGCGCATCGCGGCCTCGATGGCCTCGGCGTCCAAAAAGGGCAATGCCTCTCGGACGTTCCGGCCGACATGCTCGGAAGCCGGCAAGCCGTTGATGCGTTCCAGTGCCGGATTGACGGCCACGTACCGCAGGTCGGTGTCTATCACCGCCAGCCCTATCGGAGACTGCGAAATCAGCCGCGTGGACAGCGCCAGATCCTGCTCCACCCGCCGCAACGTCGCCTGGTCGGTGGCCAGGCCCAGGGCATAGACGCCATTCCGTCCGTCCTCCAGCCGCATGTTCCGGAACTCCACCAGGCTCGTGCCGCCATTCTTGTGCCGCACGGGAAACACGCCCGCCCAGCTTCCCCCGCCTGCCATGACGCGAGCGAACAGCTCGACCACCAGTTTCAGGTGCTGCTCGTGAACCAGCAGCCGACCAGCGAACCGGCCGAGTGCCTCGTCCGCGGTGTACCCGAACAGTTCCTCGGCCTGCGGGCTCCACAACGTGATCCGCCCCTCTGCGTCGAGCACCAGAGCGGCGACCTTCAGGACGTCCAGCAGGCCCCCCGGCTCGGGTGAACCGCCATCCGCGGACGGGCCGGGGTAGACCGGGAAGGACTCGGCTGCTCGCATCCTAGAGCTCCTTCCACACCCGCCACCGCTGGTGACCCCTACTCTCCGCCCTCAGCGGAGCCGGCGTCTGCCGGAGCGGCGCCGGCGCAGCGCGTGATCCTGTGCCCATCGGCGTCCACCACAGCGTGGGTGCATCGCTCACGGGTATCCGCTGACCGGGTCATCCTGAGTCCCGTGGGCCCGTACAGACCCGTTGGCTGCGCACTCCCAGCCTCCCCCCGGCCATCGATCGACACCAACCCAGGCGCACCGTTCCTGACCTCGGTTTGCCCGGTTCAGGCGGCCGCGTCCTGCGGCAGGCCGCGGGCGGTGACCACTCGGGCGCTGCCGTCCGCCAGCCGGTAGGAGAGGCCCACCACGGCTGTCCGTCCGTCGGCCACCTGGTCGGCGAGCACCCGGGAGCGGTCCAGGAGGAGGTCGACGGTGTGCCGTATGTGTTCGGCGATGATGTCGTCGTCCTCGGTGAGCCCCGCGGCCCGGGCGGCCAGGACACTGGGTGTCACGCGCTCGATGACATCGCGTACGTATCCGGTGGCGGCGACACCGTCGGTCAGGGCGGCGCGGGTGGCTGCGACCGCCCCGCACGTGTCGTGGCCCAGCACCACCACCAGCGGGCAGTCCAGCACGCTCACGCCGTACTCGATGCTGCCCAGCACCTCCGGTCCCGCCACGTGGCCTGCTGTACGGACGACGAACAGGTCACCCAGGCCCCGGTCGAAGATGATCTCGGCGGCGAGACGGGAATCGGAGCAGCCGAACAGTACGGCGAACGGGCGTTGAGCGGGCGCGGTCTCGGTGCGCCGCGCCGCGTCCTGGTTCGGGTGGCCAGGCGTGCCCGCGATGAACCGCTGGTTGCCGGCCAGCAGCAGTTCAAAGGCCTCGGACGGAGTCGGGAACATTGCGTCGGTCATGGCCGCAGGCTACGGCGCCGCAGCCCTCCACACCACGGGGTCCGCCAATGGACCGAGGATGCGCCGACTGCGGCTGAAACCGGAAGGTCACGGCTCCAGCAGGTCGGGGACGATCTTGCGCAGGTCCTCGACACTGATCGCTCCGGCACGCTTGAGTACCGGTACCCGGCCGGTGAGATCCACGATCGAAGATGCGACGGCCGCCTCGGTGGGCCCGCCGTCGAGATAGACGGCGACCGCATCGCCGAGCATGCCCTGGGCGGCACCACAGTCCTGCGGGGAGGGGTGACCGGTCAGGTTGGCGCTGGAGACAGCCATGGGCCCGGTCTCGGCGAGCAGGTCAAGCGCCACGGGATCGGAGGGCATCCGGACCGCGACCGTGCCGTGGGTCTCCCCGAGATCCCAGGTCAGCGACGGCCTGTGGCGCACCACGAGGGTCAGGCCGCCTGGCCAGAAGGCGTCCACCAGTGCCCGGCCTTGCTCGGGGAAGTCGGAAACAAGATCGGCAAGGGCATACGGGGAGGCGACCAGCACGGGGGAGGGCATGGCCCGGCCACGGCCCTTGGCCTCCAGGAGGCTCCGCACCGCGTCGCGGTCGAACGCGTCCGCACCGATGCCGTAGACGGTGTCCGTCGGCAGCACCACCAGCTCCCCTCGGCCCACCGCCAGAACCGCTGCACGCAGCCCCTCCGCCCGGCTCGACGCGGTAGAGCAGTCATAACGAAAGGCCATGGTCGTCCTTCATCCCGCCGGGCGCGCGGCCCGTACCCGCTGGCTTACCCTGGCACGCTACCGGGATGCCGGCCCCGCCCTCTCGTACGTGCCGCCCGGCAGATGGAGGACCACACTCCGGTTTCGGCCTCCGGACGCTTTCCCGTACCGCGGCTGTGCTGGCGTTTGCGGGCAGGCGGATTTGTCCGGCGGCCCCATCTGTGTGGTGCCGGACTTGCGTGCAGTAGTTGACTCGCTCGTAGGGGTGTTCGTAGGCGTGTTCGTAGTGGTGGCACGGGCGCCGGCGAGGGCGCTGATGAAGGCGAGCGCCGGCTGACCGGCTGTGAGTCGTGTCGGCGTCGTGTGGCGCAAGCGCAGGGCGCTGTGATCCGAGCACTGTGTGACGTCCAGGTGGCGTCCTCTCGTGCCGCGCCGGCTCAGTACGCGGCGGCTCAGTACGCGGCGGTTACCGCGCCGAGGCTCACCTGTGCTCACCGAGCCGCAGGTATCCCCGCAGGCCGCATTCCTCCCCACAGGTGGGCCGGTATTCCCACTGTCAGAGAAGGATGTTGAAGCCCTGCAAAGAGTCCTCTGTTCGCAGCCTCGAAGGCGTGTCGCAGTTGCGGAGATCGAGCATGTCCAGGAAGCGGGCAAGTTCGTCGATATCTGCCGCGTGCGCTGCCAGGACTCTCCTGGCAGCGCGACGCTCACGGTCGAGGTCATCGAGGGCGCCATCGTCGGGCACAGGGTCCATAACGGCTATCCGACCACCCCCGCGCACAATGCGCAGCCCGACGCTTGAGCTCGGCAGGGCAGGTCAGGCGGGTATGTCTGGGCGGCCGGTGGGTGTTCAGCGGCGTACGCGGGTGAGCTGGGTGTTCATTTCGGTCAGGAACCGGACCACGGTGTGCAGTTCGTCCGGGCTGAAGTGAGAGCGTGCGGCATCGGTGGACCGGGCCAGGGGCCGGAAGTACTCGCGTGCGGCCGCGCGGCCGGCGGGTGCGTAGTGGATGTGGACCACGCGCCGGTCATCGGCGGCTCTGGCCCTGTGGATGTGGCCGGCCTTTTCCAGCCTGTCCAGGCAGGCCGTCACGGCGCCGGTGGTCAGGTTCATGTGGGTGGCCAGCCGCCCTGGGGTGATGGGGCCGTCACCCTGTTCGGGGTCGGCGTCCAGGATCGCGATCAAGGCCTGGACGTCCGTCAGGTGCAGGCCCTGGGCCTGGGCGAATTCGTGGGCGATCCGATTGAACTCCGCGTTCATGGCCCGCAGCAGCACGGCGAAGGACTGCATCCCGATCGGGTCGTCGGACGGAAGAGCGGGGGGAGTGGTGCCGTCGCTGCGCATGCACACAGCATATGGTCTCTCAATGGTTGAGATACTTTCTCGCTGAGATGTTGAAGGGGTGTCCATGAGAGGCGCAAGGCGATGGGTCCGCTGGCTGGTGCCCGTGGTGCTGCTGGTGGTCTGGCTGGGGATCGGCGGTGCGCTCGGCCCCTACGCGGGGAAGCTGGGCGAGGTCTCGACGAACGACCAGGCCGCCTTCCTGCCGCGGAGCGCCGAGTCCACCAGGGTCCTCCAGGAGCGCAGGGCTTCCGAGCGGTCCGAGTCGGTACCCGCGATCATCGTCTGGCAGGCCCGGGACGGCGGGCAGGTCACCGAAGCCCGGCAGCAGGAGGCTACGCGGGCCATCGCTGCCCTGGCCGGGCAGCGCGGCGTACAGGCGCCGCCGTCGCCCGCCGTGCGCTCCGAGGACGGCCGGGCCCTGCAAGCCGTCGTCCCGCTCGCCCCCGACCTCGGTAAACAACTGCCGACCGTCCTGGAGGAGGTGAGGTCGGCCGCAGGCTCGGTGCCGGGACTGGGCGTGCAGATCGCGGGTCCCGCCGCCACGCAGGCCGATCTCGCGGATGCCTTCTCCGGCATCGACGGGCTCCTGCTGGGTGTCGCTCTCGGAGCCGTGCTGCTGATCCTGCTGCTCGTGTACCGCAGCCTGCTGCTCCCGCTGATGATCATCATCAGCGCGGTGTTCGCCCTCGGGCTGGCGTGCGCGGTCGTCTACGTACTGGCCGACCGCGGCCTCGTGCGCGTCGACGGTCAGGTCCAGGGAATCCTGTCCATTCTCGTCATCGGCGCCTCGACCGACTACGCGCTGCTGCTGGCCGCGCGGTTCCGGGAAGAACTCGCCGCGCGGGGGGACCGGACGGCCGCGGCGCTCGCCGCCGTCCGCCGCTCGGCGGGCGCGATCACCGCCAGCGCCGCGACCGTCGCCCTGGGCCTGCTCGCCCTGCTCGCCAGCGACCTGACCAACAACCGGGCTCTGGGCCCGGTCGGCGCCATCGGCATCGCCGCCTCCGTCCTCAGCACCATCACCTTCCTGCCCGC
This sequence comes from Streptomyces sp. NPDC002138, assembly GCF_040296485.1. Classification (NCBI taxonomy): domain Bacteria; kingdom Bacillati; phylum Actinomycetota; class Actinomycetes; order Kitasatosporales; family Streptomycetaceae; genus Streptomyces; species Streptomyces sp. NPDC002138. Next base: position 36,893 of record NZ_JBEOXE010000031.1, read on the forward strand.
TGTTCTGGTCCTCCTCGGCCGCACCGCGTTCTGGCCCGCCACCCCCAAGCCCGGCGATGCCACGGCGCAGGGCCACACCGTGTGGCGCCGCATCGCAGCCGTCATCGACCGGGCACCCCGCCGCATCTGGGTCTCGACGACGCTGCTCCTGCTCGTCCTGGCCGCCTTCTCGCCGGCACTGTCCTCCAAGGGCGTGCCACTGGAGGAGATCTTCGTCAAGGACGCCCCCTCCGTCGCCGCGCAGAAGACCCTCGGCCGGCACTTCCCCGGTGGATCGGGCCAGCCCGTGGTGATCATCACGGACGCGGCGAAGGCATCCGCCGTCGAGGCCGTCGCCCGGGCCACGCAAGGCGTGGCCGCGGCCGCACCTGTCACCGCCTCGGGGCGGCCCGGTGGCGGCGAGCCGCCGGCCGTCGGCGGCCGGGTCCGTATCGACGCCACCCTGAAGTCCGCCGCCGACAGTGACGCCGCGAAGCAGACGGTCGCCGAACTGCGCGCACGCCTGCACGCCGTACCGGAGGCGGATGCGATCGTGGGCGGATACACAGCCCAGCAGTACGACACCGAGCGGACCGCGGCCCGCGACCGCACCGTCATCGTCCCGGTCGTCCTCGGCATCATCTTCCTCGTCCTCGTCCTGCTCCTGCGGTCCGTCCTCATCCCGGTGCTGCTCGTGGCCACCGTCGCGCTGAACTTCCTCGCCACCCTGGGCGTGTCCGCACTCGTCTTCGAGCACCTGCTGGGCTTCAGCGGCACGGACGCCTCCGTTCCCCTCTACGGCTTCGTCTTCCTCGTGGCGCTCGGCGTCGACTACAACATCTTCCTGATGTCGCGCGTCAGAGAGGAATCCCTCACCCATGGCGTCCGCCAGGGAGTACTACGCGGGCTGACCACGACCGGCGGCGTCATCACCTCGGCCGGGGTGGTCCTCGCGGCCACCTTCGCCGCGCTCATGGTCATCCCCCTCGCCTTCCTCGTCCAGATCGCCTTCATCGTCGCCTTCGGCGTCCTCCTCGACACCCTTGTCGTCCGCTCCCTCCTGGTCCCGGCAGTGGTCATCGACATCGGCCCCCGCAGTTGGTGGCCCAGCGCCCTGGCCCGCGTACAGCACTCGGACCCAGATGCCGGCGAACTGCCGCGCAAGCCGTAGCAAACGGCTGCCGAGCATAGTCAGGATGGTGATGCCGGCGATCAGGAAAGCGCTGCCAGCGGTGATGTTCACGATGCGGGTGCTGTTGCCGACCCGAGGCCGTCCCGGCCAGAAGCGGGATGCCGACAGACCGAGATCGCGGAAACGGGTGCGGATGCTGACCGACGGCCGTATCGCTCGGGCCGCAAGCTGCCCCGCCCGCCTCCCGCTCCACCGTCCTTGCTGCCGTAGGGCACTGGCCGCGCGTGCGGGCGGCCGGCGGGGCCGCGTGGATCCGGTCTCAGCCAACCCGTGACGTGCCGGACGATCCGGTGCGCCATGCATGCGAACATCGAGGTCGAGTCACATCGTGCGTCAGATACCCTCCGCCGTCAGGCTTCTCAGCGCTGCGGCACTTCCGCTGGCGCTGACGGCCTGCTCCTTCATTGCCCCGAAGGCCGCGGCGCCGACCGCGGGCTCGCCGTCGGCCGCCGCAGTGCCGTCCACCGATCCCAACAAGGGCCTGCTGACGGGCAAGCAGCTCAAGGCGGCGCTCGCGCCCGCCTCGTTTTTCGCGACCGGCTTCACCGCCGACCCGGAGTCCATGCGCGACACAGGCACCACCTACACGCTGCCGGCCACCGAAGAGGTGCCCACCCCCGACTGCAATAAGCTCGGCGGGACCTCATGGACGGAGATCACCGGGATCACCGGCGTCTCGTTCGCGCAGAACGCGTACGTGAACAAGAATTCCTCCGAGGAATTCGCCCAGGAGATCGACGTCTACCAGGGCACGACCGCCACAACCGTGCTCGACGCACTGGGCAAGATCTCCAAGGCATGCCCGAGCTTCACCGACAACGGCACCCACGCCAAGGTGAAGGTCACCGAGAAGCCCCTGACCGGATTGGGCGACGGCGCCTGGGCCATCACCGAGACCAGCACCGCCTGGAGAGGCGGCACCACGCTGGTGGCCGCGCGGGTGGGCACTTCCGTGGTGACCGTCCTCGTCAGCAGCGCCACCGACAACGGCGCAGCGGGAGGGACCAAGCTGACGAAGCAAATGGTGGCGTCCCTCACGGGCAAGGCCTGACGGCAGCGGCCCCTTCCGTGGCGCTGCTCCCGCTCCGGCGGGTGCCGCACACCACCCGGGCTCGGCGGGCCGCTGATGCAGGCGTGACACTTCGGCAAACGCCCAGAGCCCTCGCGTGTCGGCTGGGACGGCTCCTGCCCCGTCTGGCGGAGCCGTGCCGATGTCTCGTCTGATCTTGGTGATGTGCGGCTGATCTCAAGGCGTGGTGTCGGCGAGGAGGGTTTGCGCCAGCTGCCGGATCAGCACCTGGGCCGCCTCCTCCAAGTGAGGGAGCATCACCAGCCGTTTCCGGTGCCGCAGACTCGCCGGACGGTCACCAGCGCTGTGCGCTTGGGCTGTGCGCTTGGGCTGTGCCGACCGCTCCAGCGCCTGGGTCCTCGAGCGGACAGTGAACAAGGAGCGAGCGCGGTCGGGGGAGAGTAAGACGGCCAGCCGCAGTTCCACGCACGGTAACTCGGCCTCGCAGCGCGGCGGACAGAAGTCGGGCAGTGGAGGCGGGGGCTCTTCCGAGCGCACCAAGGACGAGCTCTATCAGGAGGCAAGGATGCGCGGGATCGAGGGCCGCTCGACCATGACCAAGCAGCAGCTCAAGAATTGCCTCGACCACTGAATCGTTTCATGGGTCAGCCCGCCGCCAGACCCGCCCGTGGGTTGGTGGTCAATGCTTGAGGGCGTGCTGCAGCTGCTCCTTGTTCATGTGGGAACGGCCTTGGATGCCCTGCGCTTTCGCTTCTTGCCGTAGCTCCTCCAGGGTCTGACGGGAGGAGTCGTCTCCCGCGCTCCTGCTGCCTCGCTTGGAGGCGGATGCGCGGTGGCTGGAGCCGTTGCTGCCGTTGGGGTGGAGGGCGACCTTGGTCCAGCCGTCGTCGCGGTTGTCGAAGTGCTCGTACGCGGATGAGGCCTCGTCGAGGGTGAGTTCGTGGGAGACGAGGAAGCTGGGCTCGGCCTTGCCGCCGGCGATCAGGTCGCGCAGGGCCCGGTTGTAGCGCTTGACGGGCGCCTGGCCGGTGCCGATGTGCTGGCCCTTGAACCAGAGCATGCCGAAGTCCAGCGGTATCTTTCCCTGGGCTTCGAGCTCGCCCTGGGCCTCGGCGCCTCCCGGATCCTCGGGCAGGAATACGCCGACCACGCCGATGCCGCCGGTGAACCGGACGGAGTCGATGAGCCCGTTCATGGTCAGGGTCGCGTCTTCCTTGCCCTGTGGGTCGTGGGCCTGGTAGCCGACGCATTCGCAGCCGTTGTCCGCGCCCAGGCCGAGGGTCGCGTCCTTGACGACCTCGGCGGGATCCTGCTCGGCGGTGTTGATGGGGATGGCGCCTATCTCCTCGGCGATCCGGAGCCGGTCGGACTGGTGGTCGGCGACCCAGACGCGGCCGGCGCCTTTGAGGATCGCGGAGTAGGCGGCCATGAGGCCGACGGGGCCCGCGCCGTAGACGATGGTCTGGTCGCCGGGCTTGACGCCCGCCATTTCGGTGGCGTGGTAGCCGGTGGGGAAGATGTCGGCCAGCATCACGTAGTCGAGCTGCCGCTCGGCGCCGTCCTCGCCCAGGCGCAGGGCGTTGAAGTCGCCGTACGGGACGCGCAGGAGTTCTGCCTGGCCGCCCTGGTACGGGCCCATCTCGGCGAAACCGTACGCGGCGCCGGCCATGTCCGGCTTGGGCTGCATGGTGAGGCAGTAGTTCGTGAAGCCCTGCTCGCACTGTTTGCAGAAGCCGCAGGCGATGTTGAAGGGCAGAACCACCCAGTCGCCGACCTTGACCTTGCTGACCGCCTTGCCCACCTCGACGACCTGGCCGAGGTTCTCGTGGCCGAGGGTCCGGCCCGTCTCGAAGGAGGTCCGGCCTTCGTACATGTGCAGGTCGGAGCCGCAGATGTTGGTGGTGGTGATCTTCACGAGAATGTCGCCGGGGTGCTCGATCTTCGCGTCGGGGACGTCCTTGACGGTCACCGTCCGCGGTCCTTCGTACACTGCCGCTTTCATGGTCTTTCCTTGCCGACGCCACGTGCTTCACCGGAGTGTCCACGGCGAATGGTGGCACCTTGTCGGAGTGTCGGAGTGTCGGAGTGTCGGCGCGGTCGGCTCTGCCAGGCGACTCGACCGCGGGGAGCGTCCGCCTGCCTCGGCGGTGACGCCTCTTCCATGCCACCTACCCCGCTCGCGTCACATCACGCGGAGCCCCATGCCGGATCGAGGGTCCTCAGGTGCTGGCGAGGCTTTGCCGGCCCGACCTGAGATCGGCCAGGAGGCGGCCGGCGTCCGTGAGTAGCGTGCCCTGCAAGGCGTGCGCGGCAGGGGAGGTTTCCGGTGTGGCCCGTTCCTCCTGCTGCACCTGGTCGAGTTCTCCGGCCGCTTCGTCGATCTTCGCATCGAGGAGGTGCGGATCGGTGTGTGACGCCTGGCCGATCTCCTTCATCGCCTTGGCCACAGCGCGCAGGACAGTGCTGAAGCGGGGACGGAAAGGAGCCGGGAGGCTCCCGAGTTCCCCGCTGTCGAGGGCGTAGTCCAGGGTCCGGGTCATGGAACGCAGGTGGTCCATGCTGCGTTCGGCGACAGTGATCGCTTTCGGGCGCGAGGGAGGGCCTCGCCGGAGCCGTTGATGGTTCGGCGTGGGTTCATGCGACCGTTCTCGATCTCGGCTTCGATGGAGTGGCGGATGCGCTCGCACTCGGCGGACAGCCTGTGCCAGTCGCGGCGCCATTGGCGCAGGTGATCCCGGTCGGGATCGTTTGCTTCGAGGGTGTGGGCGAGGTCGTCGAGGCGCTGGCCATGGTGGTGTAGAGGTCGGTGACGGCTTGCTGCCGATGTCCGGTGTGGCAGGCGGGGGCAAGGACGAGGTGGGCGGTGAGGCCGCAGAGCGCGCCGATGCCCACCGAGGCGATCAGGTGGCCGATGTAGTCGATCTGCCCCTGTCCGGAGGAAAACGCGAAGAAGCCGACGATGGCGACCTGGATGCCCTGCTGCCCGAAGCGCCGGATCCTGCCGACGCAGAGCGCGAGCAGGGTGAGGAGGCCGAACGTCCAGCCGTGGATGCCGGCCACGGCCGCCAGCGTGGCGGCGAGCGTGGCGCCCACTGCCATCGCCAGCACGTACTGGAGGCAGTCGAGCACCGAGCGGTACACGGTTGCCCGCAGTGCCACCAGCGCGGTGAACGGCGCGAACGTCGAGACGGCCGGCGGCAGCAGGTAACGCGCCAGGACCCACGCAGCCATCGCCGCGATCACGGTCTTGGCGCCGAGCAGGACCTCGCCCCGCTCGCTCCCGGCTCTTCGCACCGCGCGGCGTAGATAGTTGGCTCGATCCGTGACCGCCGACCAGATCCTTCGCACCGTAGCCACCCCTCTGGGCACGCGCGGCGACCGTCCTGCCGGAAGACCGTCTCGCGAGCCACACCCGCGAAGCCTGGGGCCACGAACGCAGCGCACTGGGCAGCAGGCTCTCGGCCTCTACCGGACCCGGACGTGATACCCGGGCGTTGGCGTGAACGATTCTGCTGGCCGTCGGCAGCCATCAGCCCGATCATCCCAGGGGCTTGTTGCGCGGCGGGCGATCCTGTGGCGAACCCGTTTGTGGAGCTGTCCCTTGAGAGCCTGCCGCCTCACTCGCCGGCTACCAGAGAATGTGCGCGCAGATGGTTTTGCCGCCGTCGGGGGTGGGTTCGGTGTGGGTGTGGGTGGTGAGGTGGTTGATGATGTGCCACCCCCAGCCGCCGGTTCCGTCGGTGTGGGGTGGGCGGGGCTTTGGTGGGTGGGGGCTGGCGTCGGTGACGCGGATTTCGATGTGGTCCTCGTGGAGTTCCAGGCGGAGGGCGCAGGGTCCGTCGGTGTGGCGGATCGCGTTGGTGACGAGTTCGTCGACGACCAGGAGCACCACGTCGGTGCTCTCGGGCTGGGATGGGGCTCTGGCATGTGCGGCGTGGTGAAGGAAGCCGCGGGCGGCGTCACGTGCTGATGTCGTGGGCTGGCCGGTGCGCGGCACTGGCTGGTCGAGAACGGGCGCGGTCACGGATTCTCCCTCCACACGGTGAACCTGTAGAGCGCCTGCCCCTCCTGCACGCACATACCCGGTTTCACTCCCATATGGAGGTCTTGTCCCCTCGTGTCATGCGGTGTGGGGGCCGTGCCAGTCCAGGCACAGGACGGTGGCGTCGTCTTTCGGCGGCCGGCCGTCGTAGGCGCCGGTGACCGCGGCGACCAGGGTGCGCACGACTTCGCGTGGGTGCTCGGCGGCGGTCTTGCGCAGGAGGGCGGGGAGGTCGACTGCCGAGGCTTCGCGTTCCTGCATGCCGTCGGTGTGGAGCAGGAGGCGGTCACCACGTTGCAGGTCGAGGTCCTGGACCCGGTAGAGGCCTTGGTGGTGGGCGGCGCCGAAGGGCAGGTCGACATGCAGGGGCAGCTCGTCGACGGCGCCGTCGCGCAGCCGTAGCGGCCAGGGGTGGCCGGCGTTGACGAGCCGGGCGCCGCTCCCGTCCAGCGCGATGCGCAGGAGTTGGCCGGTGGCGAAGGTGTGGTGGCCGTGCTCGAGGAGGGCCTGGTGGGCTTGACGGGCCTGTTCGGTGAGACCGGCGCCGGCGCGGCGGGCGCCGCGGGAGGCGTTGACCAGCAGGGTGGCCATCAGTGAGGCATTCACGTCGTGGCCCATGGCATCGGTGATGGACAGGTGCAGGGTGTCGTTGTCGAGGCTGTAGTCGTAGGTGTCCCCGGCGATGTCGGAGGCCGGGACCAGCGCCCCGGCAAGCGTGAACTGCGCGGCTTCGCAGGAGGCGGCCGAGGGCAGGAGCTGGCGCTGGATCTCCGCGGCCAGACTCACGGTGGTGGTGCGGTTGCCCCAGTGGTAGAGATCGGTGAACCGGCGGTCGGTGACGATGATGTACGCCAAAGCGTGCGCGGCCTCTGCGACCTGCTCCAGCACATCCGGTGTGACCTCGGTGAGAAACAGCTCCAGCACACCGATGGTGTCGCCGCGGTTGGTGACCGGCGCGAGGACCCGCTGCCCCTGCCCTCCATCTGCTGCCAGGACCAGATTCTGGGCGCGCAGGACCTCGTCGTACACGCTGCTGCCACCAAGGGGCACCTGGGCGGCGCGGTCCTCTTCGTGTGTGGCCGCCGTGTCGTGGACCCGCAGCAGACGCCGGCCCACGACATCGACGAACAGGAACGACACGGACCGCGCGCCGAACCGGTCGCGCAGGTTACCCGCCACGACATCGAGGGAGTCCACCGGAGCGGCAGCCTCCGCCGCCGCCAGCACCTCGGCCAGCCCGATCCGCTCACCTGCCACATCAGCCTCCCTCTGCCATGAAATGCTCTTTCCCGCGAATGCGCCAGAAATCAGGCTGGGTCGCATGCCCGCGTGGGGAGCCTTCGCCATAGTCTTCGCCCCTGCCCTCACCTCCGGTTTCATGGACGGCCCGTCTCCTCGGATACCGACCGATCGGCCCAGAGACTGGGGGAAGCCCTATCGGACGGAGCCAAGGCTCGGCTGGTGCTGGCTGGGTCCCTGCCCCGGCCCCTGGAGAGGGTTCTGGAGCTCACCCAGGCCCGCACCCTGTTCCGTATCGCCGACAGCGTGGAAGCGGCCCGCCGCCCGTAAGCCACATCAGCCGAGGCGGGCCCGCGCTGGCCCCCTCTCCCGGCCTCGACCTGCGCCCTGGTGGCCGCCTCATGCTCCACACCGACGGCACGCAGGAACGCGAAGCCGATACCGCCGACCGGCCCGCGCTTCTCCACAAGAGTGCCGCCGAACATCCGCGCGAGATCGTGCGCACCCACCAGGCCCCCGCCGAACCGGCGCCACCATCACCCTGCGGCGTTCTTCGGCGACGCTGTGCACCGCTACCCGTCGTACGCGGACCGCTTGCATCCCCTGGGACTTGTGGCCGGCTGCGGCGCTTCAGGCCTTGGTGTCCTTGGGCGTCTGCGGGTGCTCCGCAAGGAGTGCGAGGAGACCCGCGATTTCGTGCCCCGCTTCCGCGGGGTGCCGGAAGCGCGCGCCGGCATTGATCGTGTAGTGGTTGCGGCGCGCGTCGGCGGACCGGGTCCGGGTCAGGTAGCCCGCTTCCTCGAGGTCGGCGACGATCGCCTGGACGCTGCGCTCGGTCAGGGCGCAGACCGATGCCACGTCGCGCAGGCGGACCCCCGGATCACGGGAGATCGCGAGCAGCACCCGGGCATGGCTGGTGAGGAAGGTCCATTGCGCCCCGCCGGTGGGGTTTCCCATGTCTCTACTATGCCCGCACGATGACGGGGTATGACTTGACACGGCATGAGCACGAGATGCACATTTCATGTAATTAATCGCGTATATCCGGGTACAGGAACGTACGTACTGTGCGGCACCTTTCGAACCGGGAGGCGTCATGTCTTCCCCCCGCGTACCCATTCCCCTTCCGGCCCTTCCGCCGGATCAGGCAGCGCGAGAGGCCCGGTCGCTGCGCCTGTGCGTCACGCCCCGCGTGGACGAGGTTCGCGTCACCGCACGCGGGGAGATCGATTTCGACAACGCCTCGTACCTGGGAAATGTCCTCACGGCCGTACTCAGCTCGTATGAGGGTCCCGTACGGCTCGATCTCGCCGGGGTCGCCTTCTGTGACTGTTCGGGGCTGCGTGAGCTTCTACGGGCTCGTCTGCTGGCCGTCACCGGGGGCCGGACGCTCGACATCTGTATCGAGAGCGCCTGTGTCGCCCGCTTGCTGGAGACCACCGGGACCGCCTGCCTCCTCCGCTCCGGTGGGAGGTCGGCACCGGCTCCGGAGCGCTCCCGTGTGGTGCCTCCGTCCCTTCCCACACAGGGCGCTCCGGACTCGCCGAGACCGCGAGCGGGCACGTCGGCGGACTTCGCGGTGGAGTTTCAGCGGGTCGGGGACACCCTTCTGCTGACCCTGCACGGCGAGCTCGACCTGCGCTGCGACGTGCGCCTGCTGGCCGAGCTTCCTCCGCACGGGGCGGCGATAGCCGTCGATCTGCGAGACGTGCCCTTCATGGACCTGACCGGCCTGCGCTTCCTCACCGCCCTCCAGCAGTGGGCCGACGAGCACGGTGCCGCGCTTCTGACCACCGGATGGCAGCCTGACCTGCTGCGTCTCATGGAGACGGTGGCCCGGGCCCGCCGTGCATTCCCCAGCCTGTCCCGCTACGCCCGGCTGCGCCCGGCGCGCGAGCTGCGGGCAGCTCTCAGCCACCGGGAGGCCCTGAACAGGGCTGTCGGACTCGCGAACGCGCGAGGCTGGGAGAAGTCGGCCAAGGCCCTCACCCTGGCCTCCACCTCCACGCCTCCGCGGCCGGCCCGGGGATGAAACCGGACCTCGCCGCCGAGCCCGAACCAGTCGGCCGATCCGGCAGGGCGATCTTCCACACGACGCCGCACTGCCGGGCTTGCCCGCTGTTCAGACCCGGCGTAGAGCGCTGCTTCGCCAACGGGGCGCAGGCGCGTGCCGGGTGTCGAGTGGCCGCGTACGACGCGCAGCGCAGCCCTGACCGGCGCGGCACGCTTCCCTGTCCGAGGCCGCTGATCGCCGATGCTCCCGCTTGAGCAGGAGCCACTGCGGCGGCCTGGTGTGGGAAGCTGGAAGTGATGAAACGCTCCGGCTCTTCGCTCGAGTCCTGGCGTCGTTCCGGAGGCATGGCCGCACGGCGGCTTCGATCGCCGGACGTGGACACGGCGGACGTGGACACGGCGATCGAAGCCGGCCGTGTCCCGAGCATGTGCCGAGGTTGCCCCCCTCTCCTTCTCCGTACCGGTACCCCGCGCAAGGGGGTCCGCCGTGAAGTCCTACGCGACACACGTGCACCTCTACGGTTCCGTGGCGGTGCTGACGCTGTGCGCCAAGCCGGCCGCAGGCGACGGCGCCACATGCCTGGAGCGCCTCGCCCACGCACTGGAAGGGATCACCGGCAGCGCCGGTTCCCTGGTCCTGGACCTTGACCGTGCTCCCTGCCCCGCTCCAGTGGACGCCTTGGCGGCCATCGACGTGTGGGCGGCCGAGCAGGCGATCACGGTGGTGGCCCTCGCCTCCTCCCGCCGTTGCGTGGGAAGGCGCCGATCCGCAACCCCGGCCCTGCGCACAGCCCCGGCCGGCCTCGCGCCGTACAGCGCCCTCCGGGATGCGGGTGTCGAAGCAGCGCGGGTGCAACAATTGCGCCGGGACATGGGCGTTCGGGTGCTGGTGCGTCAGGCAGCGGGAATCCGGCAAGCCCGCCACCAGGCACGCCCGTTGGCCTGAGGACTGTGCCGCGGTGTCGCGGCTCGTTGGGTGGGTAGCAGCCAGGAAAGAAAGAGAATCGGGCATGTGATGCGGGAGGTGAAGCACCGTGGGGGATGACTCCGCCTTCTGGCAGGGTGAGGGTCCGCCCTTCGGTGCGGAGGACCTCGAACGCCTGTCGCAGGTTCTCGCGGGCTCCATCGTGGGCGCCTCCGGCGTCGACACACCGGCCGCGCTGTGCCGGGCGTGCGTGGACCTCCTGGACATCACGGGCGCCTCGGTGTCCCTGAGCGGGGACAACGACGCCCAGGCCCTGTGGTGGTCCAGCGACACTGTGGCCGGGCAGCTGGCCGAAGCCCAGTACTCACTCGGCGACGGTCCGTGCCGCAGCGCCATGGCACTGGCCGCGCCGGTACTGGCCGCCGACCTGAAAAGCGGCACGGACGCGCGCCGCTGGCCGGTGTTCGCCCAGCAGGCCCTCGAACTCGGAGTGCGCGCCGTGTTCTCACTTCCCCTGGGCTCAGGCGGTCTCGCGGTGGGGACCCTCGATCTCTACCGTGACCGCCCGGGCCCGCTCTCCGAGCGGGACCGCGCCTACGCATTTCCCGCGGCCGACGCGATCACCACCGCGCTGCTCACCCTCCAGGCACAAGAGCCCCCGGGCGACGGGCCTGCCGCCTGGCTGGTGGCGGCCGAGCGCGACCACGACGAAGTCCACCAGGCCACAGGCATGGTCATGGTGTATTTCGACCTCAGCGCCCCGCAGGCGCTCGCGCGCCTGCGGGCCCACGCCTTCGCCCAGGGCCAGAGCGTGACCGAAGCGGCCCGTGACGTTATTGCGGGAACGGCCAGATTCGATGATTAGGTTTGCCCGGCACGGCCGGACCGGAGCAGAGAAAACGGTGACGACAGACATGAACCGCGAGCAGGAGATCACCGAGGCGTTCTTCAGCCTCACCGATACCGTCGCCGACGACGTGGACCCCCTCACCCTCCTGCGCCGCCTGGTCGAACACTGCGTACGCCTCACCGGCATGGATGCCGCCGGCGTCATGCTGGTCAACGCCCGCGGCCATCTGCGCTCGGTGGCCGTCACCGAAGACCGCGTCGAACTCACCGAAATGTTCCAGGCCCAGATCTCCGAAGGCCCCTGCGTCGACTCCTACGCCACCGGCCGGCCCGTCCACGCAGACGACCTCACCGACGCCGAAGACCGCTGGCCCACCTTCACCCCGCTGGCCCGTGCCGCCGGATTCGCCGCCGCCCACAGCTACCCGCTGCACCTGCGCGGCCAGAACATCGGCGCCCTCAACCTGCTCGCCCGAACCCCCACCCCCATCCCGCCCGGCGACCGCCACCTCCTCCAAGACCTCGTACACACCGCCACCACCTCGGTCCTCACCTGGAGCCCCGACCCCCTGCGGCCCTACGACATCGTCACCCGCACACAGGCGGTCCTCTCCGCCAAGGCCGTCCTGGACATCGCCTCCGGGATGATCGCCGCCACCGCCCACATCACCCCCAGCCAGGCCGCAGACCGACTGCGCACCTACGCGGCCGCCCACTCCCAACGGAGCGTCGACATCGCCGAAGACCTCGTACGACGGCGCCTGGCCCCCGAAGCCGTCCTCACACCCGCCACCTGACAGGGCAAGCACGTCCCTCAGTCACCTCCGGCCAAGGTTCCATCTCTGTGGATGGCGCAGGCGTATCGCCTGTCCGGGCCAATTCCCCGTTCCGGACGAGCCGGACGACGGTGCGCCGGGTACACGGCGCCGGGGTGGCCGGCCGCACCACCCGTAACGGATGTCGAGGAGGCGCTGGTGGACGGGAGCGCGCTGCTCAAGGAAGACCACAAGACGGTCGAGAGGCTGTTCAAGCAGTTCGAGAAAGCCGGCGGCGGCCATGCGCAGGGCGGCGTCGGCCAGGTCCGGGTGGATGTGGGCGACGGCGTCGCGGGCGACCGTGACGGACAGGTGCGTGATGTGGGCGTCGAGCGCGGAGTACAGCGCGCACCGCTCCGTCAGGAGATCCGTTACCGGTGCACAGCAGCATGTGCCCAGCCGAGGATATGACCGCCACGAGTCCGGGTGGGACACTGGTGTTACCAGTGGTAGGGCGCGCCGTTGGGTGGCGTCCGCCAACAACGACGGCAGGTCGGTCATGACCAAACACCAGAAGCCATCGCAGCCCGCGCACGGTGAGGGCCCCAGCCGGTTCGAGGGAACCGAACAGCACGGCTGGTCACCGGACGTCGACGAGACCAAACAGCAGGACAATCCCAGCGCCCACCGCTCCTTCCACCCCGAGAAGCACGCTCCGGGCAAGGGCCGCGGGAGAACGGTGGCGAAGGAGGAGTCGGGCAACCCCCACGGCCGCCCGGTCGAGAGCCGCAGCACACGCGGTGAGGACCAGAGCAAGGGATCCGGCGAGAAGGGCATGCACGACCTCGGCCCCAGAGGCCGCTCACAACGTCCCAGCGGAACCAAGGACGCCTCCGCCACCACGGGCGTGGACCCCCAGGACCCGCCCGGCACCCGCAGTGGCGGATAGCCGACCGAGGCATGGAGGCTGGGCCACGCCTACTGCGAAGGCTCCCCCATGGGGGATCGGGGTTACAGCTCCGCGGGATCCTGTGGTTCCAGTGGCTCGAGTGCCGGTCCTTGGAGGATCTGGCCGTCTATGCCGAAGCGGGATCCGTGGCAGGGGCATTCCCAGGTCCGTTCCGCGTTGTTGAAGGCGACGAGGCAGCCGAGGTGGTTGCAGGCGGCGGATACGGCTTGCAGTCCGCCGCGCTCGTCGCGGTGGACGGCGCAGGGCTTGCCCCCGGCGCGGACCACGGTTCCCTCACCGGGACGCGGGCTCTCGACAGGGCCGTTGGTGCCGTCTCCGAAGGTGTCCGGGCGGTCCTTGACGAATTGCTTCCCGGTGTCCCACTGGGCCTTGAGGAGGGCCGGGGCGGAGCGCAGGGCGGAGCCGAGGCGGCCGGGGTCGTACAGACCTTCCCACGGCTCTTTCCCACCGTTGATGAGGGAGGCGATGACCGTCCCGGCGAGGACCCCGCCCGTCATGCCCCAGCCGGCGAACCCGGTGGCGACGTAGGCGTTGTCGCCGCGCCCGGGCAGTCGGCCGATGAGGGGGGATGAGGGGGAGGGTGTCCGTGGCGCTGTTGTCCTGCGCTGCCCACCGGTGGGTGAGCGTGACGTCGGGAAAGTACCGCTCGGTCCAGGCCTGGAGGCGGGCGTAACCGGCTTCGGTGTCCGCTCCGACGCCCGGGCTGAACGCCTCGCCGGTGACGATCAGAGGGAGTGCTTGGAGGCGGCACGCGCGGGCCGGACGGATGCCCTCGCCCGTCGGCGGGCGGCCGGACGAGCCGCTGCGAAGGCAAGCGCACGGGCCAGGGCGGCGGCCCAGACAGCCGACAAGCTCACCGGCCTCTGAGTGATCAGGGGCACCGATGCTGGCGGTGACCCCGTAGGCCGTGGCAGCTGGAAGGAGCCGTGGCAGCTGGAGGTAGGGGAGGCGCTGGTCGGGGCAGCTTGGGCGCCGCGTCTTTCCAGGCCCGTCGCCCTGTGTCCGAGCCGCTCGACGCCCTTGGTTGCGGCAACGTGGCAGGGGTAGGCGCGAGCTATCGACCAGCCTGGTTTGGCGAGAACCCCGCGCTCCATGACGGTCACCCTTGGTGGCCGAGGGTGCGAGTACGGGTGGTCTCGTCGGCTATGCGCGGCACCGGTCGCGCGCGTGACGATGGGCTGCCATGTGAACGGTGGAGGCACCATGGGCCTCAAAGACTTCGCCCTCGACGTCACCGAGCAGCCCGAGCGGCCCGAGCGGACCGTGGTGTCCGTGAGCGGTGACATTGACTACGAGACCTGCTCTTCGCTCACCCGCGTCGTGGACACGCTCGTACTGCCCGGCCGGACACTGGTCCTCGACCTCGCCCGCGTCACGTTCCTGGGCACGAGCGCCCTTCCACGTCCTTCTCGCCCTACGCGCCCGCGCCATCGACGAGGAATGGACCCTCGAGCTTGCCGGCACCCCGGAGCAAGGGCAAAACGTTCTCGAGCTCACCGCCACCCGCCACCTGTTCACCCTCCTCCCCGCCCTCGCACCGGCCCTGCTGTGAACCATGCCCCCGCAGTCCGAACAAGCAGCCCCACCGGCTCAAACACCAGGGCCCATGTCAGCAGACCCGTACGTCGGAGTCGCGAGCGGCTCTGAATGCGTGGAATCGCGCCCGACAGGCCTATCCAGACGGCCGGTTCCTGCCAGCCCCCGCGGAGACACCCACCCTCTGGAGGGCCGCGCCGCCGCGGGACCAGGGCGCCTGGGATATCGGAGCGAACTGGGCCCACGCACTTCCCGGCGAGGCGCCAAGGCGGCCCCGACCAGATTGAAAGGGAAGCGGTTGCGCTGGCTGGTAGCGGACCTCCCCGGACCAGTAACCCCTGGACGGGCGAGGCGAACCCCGTACCGCCACGATGCCACTGGCGATACCCGCCTTACCTTGGCGAGGGCCTGCTCCCGCAGGCTGTAGACCTTCCCGAAGCCCTTGCCGCCGGGGCCGAGGTAGTGCGTCTTGTCGAAGAAGATCGGGTCCACCTCGGCGAGGTCGACGAACCCGGCGATCTCCAGCGAGCGCGAGCGGCCCGGGGCGATCTCGTCCAGCTCGGCCGGCTCGACCAGGACGTACTCGCCGCCGATGTCGTAGCCCTTCACGATGTCGTCGAGCTCGACCTCGTCCCCGGTGCGCTCGTTGACGCGGCGGTTGCGGATCCGGTCGGAGGTACCGCGCTGCAGCTGATGGAGTGGATCGTGTGGCTGTCGGTCGCCGTGTACAAGCCGACCGGCAGGCTGACCAGCCCGAACGACGGATTCCCGGCCCACACGGGACGCGCCACAGCAGCCACCTCCTCCAAAGCCCCTCCATCCAGCGCACAGCGCCTATCCGTTCGGTCGGAGAATGAGGCGAAGCCGCCGGTGGCGGCCAGGCGCAGGCGGCCGGCTTCTGGTCCTCGCCATGGCATCCGGCGTCCCCACTTCTCCGAGCCTGCCGACGCGGGCAGTGGGGCCCTTTGCGGCGCCCTGGACGGTGTGTTCCAGGGCGGTGCGGAGATCGCATCGGTGGTGATCGCAGCTGCGGGTGGGTCCTGCGCGTGTCTGGAACCGCTCTCGGTACGCACGACCATCCGAGTCCCGGCCCGGATCCGGCGCAGCGGGCGGCTGTATGGCTCTCGCTGTGCCACGGCGATCCGGCCAGATGGCTGCGTCGGGGCGTGTGCTTCGCCGAGTTCGGCGAGGTGGGGGAGCATGCCCGCGACCAGGGAGGCCGGGGGCCGCCCAGGCTCGTCTGATCAAACGGCTCAGGCATCGCGTGTCGCGCGGGCAGGGGAAGGAGCGTGAGCCGCGGGGGCGTCATGATCGGGTGTATGCGTACGATCACGGGCTGGGTGCTGGCGGGCGTGGTGTGCCTGGCCGCTGTCTCGGGGTGCGCGACGGTCGGGGAGCGGGCCCGGGCGGCCGAGGCGGCCGCTCTGAGCTTCGAGCGGGCGCTGGCCTCCGGCGGCGTGCGGGTGTGTGACGTGCTGGCGCCCGCGACGCGGGAGGAACTGGAAGCCGAGGCGCCGTGTGGCCCGGCCCTGGCCGCGTTGCGGCTGCCAACCACCACCGGTTCGGCGAAGCAGGTCGATGTCTACGGTTCCCAGGCGAGGGTGGTTTTCGCGCAGGACAGCGTCTTCCTGGCTTCCTTCCCGGACGGGTGGCGGGTGACGGCCGCCGGGTGCACTCCCCGCCCAGGACGCCCGTACCGCTGCGAGCTGAAGGGGGACTGAGTGGCCCACGTCCGCATGCTGTTCGTGATGTTCCTGGTCGGGGTATTCGGCGGCCTCGCCTACGCCTTCACGGTGGGGCTGATGCACCGATGAGAACGAGCGTGCGGTTCCTCCGGGACAACGGGCTGACGCTCGCGTTCGGTACCGGGTCCTGCTCTGCCTGGCAGGCGAAGCCATCGCCGGACACGCGGAACTGAACAGCACCCTCAAAGCACAGCGCCTCCACCCGCTCTCCTTCGCCGACTACCTCTTCACCTCGGACTTCATGGTCGATGTGACCGAGAACTGGCAGTCCGAGTTCCTCCAGTTCTCCCTCTACATCATCGGCACCGTCTGGCTGGTGCAGCGCGGATCGCCGGAATCCAAACCCCTGGACAAAGCAGGCACGGAAACCGACAAGGAACAGAGAGTCGGCGCGTACGCGCGTTCCGACTCTCCTCGCTGGGCGGTGTCCGGCGGCTGGCGGCGCGCCCTCTACTCGCGCTCGCTCGGCCTGGTGATGACCGTAATCTTCCTGCTGTCGTGGCTGGCCCAATCGGTCACCGGGGCCATCACGTTCAACGAGGAACAGCTGCGGCAGCTCCAGGAACCCGTCGGGTGGACGACGTATGTGACGTCGGCCGAGTTCTGGAACCGTACGCTGCAGAACTGGCAGTCCGAGCTGCTGGCCGTGACAGCGATGGTCATCCTCTCGGTCTACCTGCGCCAGCGCGGATCACCGGAATCGAAGCCCGTGGGCGCCGCCCACGCCACCACAGGAGTCGAAGGCTGACCGGCTGCGCGCCCGCGGGACCATGGCGCCGCAGGGGAATGGAGATCGCGGCGAGCTCGCCGGAGAGGGGCTTCCCGCGGTCCCTGGTCTGGCCGCAGGCAGGTCTCGAAGACGCGTGGGGGGCGGGGGCGGGCAACTGTGCCCACGGACGGACGGACGGAGGGCCGGGCTCGGGCCTGCCGTGGACCTACCTCCCGTCCACGTCGTCGTTCCAGTGCGGGTCCTCACGCCATTGCTTGTTGCGGTCGTTCACGGTCTGCATGGCCGAGGCGGCCTCCTGCCGGGTCGGGTAGGGGCCGAGGCGGTCGGGCCCGGGTTCTTCCGCGACGGACTCTGTGCGGGTGTCGAAGTACCACTGGCCAGGACGGGCTGCGTTGTTGTCGCTCATGCCGGTCCTGATGCTCGGCATGAGGCCGGTCAAACCACGGCGCAGTGGATGTGGCGGCTGAGAAACATGGCCGCCTGCGCTGATAAGAAACAGGTAAGTTCTGCGTGCATGGCTTTGGTCGGTCCGGGCACACGATGCCTTGGAGGTTGATAATCATGGTTCCCCTGCTTCTTGTTCTTCTGCTGGTTCTGATTCTCTTCGGTGCGGGTTTCGCGCTGAAGATTCTCTGGTGGGTCGCGATCGCGGTCCTGGTGCTGTGGCTGATCGGTTTCGTCGCCCGCCCGAAGGGCGGCAGCGGCCGGTGGTACCGCTGGTAGCCGCGGCATAGAACCACAGCTCAGATGTGGTGTGGCGGTGGCCTGTCCCCCCGAACCCGGGGGGACAGGCCACCGCCATGTCGTCGTTCCCGGTCGCTGGTTTTGCGGTACCGGGTGAAACCGGATATCGGGGGTAATCGTGAGGGTGCCGGGGCGGTCGCCGTGACGCAGCAGGGGACCTGCTCACCTCCAATGATCGACGGCCGTCTCGGACCCCGGTAGATCTCATAGGCGTGAGGACGAGAAACCGGGGCAGGCGGACGGCAGAGCGGAACGGGAGTTCCGCCGCTGTCGCAATACGGAACGAGGCAGGCGGGCAGAGGATTTGATGTCCCTATCCGTCTTCCCATGCCCGGAGGAGTTGTTTTCGCATGACTGAGAATGTGTGGGGTTACCGTGAGACGTCCGGCCGTCTGGCCGGTGCGGACCTGACGGGCTACAAGGTCGAGGCGACGGACGGTTCCATCGGCAAGGTCGACAAGCACTCCGACGAGGTCGGCTCCGCGTACATCGTGGTCGACACCGGTCCGTGGATCTTTGGCAAGGAAGTACTGCTGCCCGCGGGAACGGTCAGCCGCATCGACGCGAACGAGGAGAAGATCTACGTCGACCGGACCAAGGAGCAGATCAAGAACGCTCCCGAGTTCGACAAGGACAAGCACCTCGGCGACGCGGATTACCACCGCCAGGTCGGCGGCTACTACGACGGCCCGCACCGCGTGTGACGGCTGCGGCCGCGGATGCGGACTGGTGATGTGCGCGGCGGGGGTGGCAACCACACGGTTGCCGCCCCCGCCGCTGCTGTACCCCCAGCCCCAGCCCTCGCCCACGTCGGCGCCGGCGCCGGGCAGCCGAAAAGTCAAGGAACAGCACCGGCATCGCCGGATCGGGGGCATTCACGAGGATCAATGGCCGGCCGCCAACCCCACGACGAAGGAGGGCACGCGTGGACCAACTGCCCGCGCCAGGCCACCCAGGGCGCTGCCTTCGCGCAGGCCACTGGTGTGGTGATGGCTTTTGGTGCCTTGCACGACTGACGCGGCCCACCGGATCCTGGCGAACACCGCCTGCGCCGCGGGCGCCGCTCCCCGCGGCTCACCAAGACTCTGATCGCCGCCCGCGCGTCAGCGCCTCATCGAGCCGTTGCTCGAGGCCCTCCTCCGCACTGAGATCGGCCGGGCCCAGGCCCCGCCCTCCGCCGCGTGCGTCGCGCTGCGCCCGCGAGTGCAGATGTTGCGGGTGCACACCTGAATGCGCGCTGCCCGCCGTAGTACCCCTCGGCGATGATGTGGTCGCGGGTGGGCACGAGGGTGTTATCCACGATGAGCACAGGGTCTTGGTAAACCTCTTGCGTTGGCGGGGTGCGAGCATCGGCTCGCGGTGGCCGATGATGCGGCCAGCCGCAGACTCGGATACTCCCAACAACGGCGCCAGTTGGCGCAGAGTCAGGTTTGTGCCCAGTAGGCGGCGCCCAGCAGCATGCGATCCTCCAGTGGCAGGCCGGCATCCCGCGCCGCCGGACGGCGGCAGCGGCCCGCATTCGGCGGCACACGATGAACCAGCCTCCCCTTGCGGAAAGCAGGCACCTTGGTTCGTGACAATAGCCACGGCTTATGATGGCGACTTCTCCATGATTTCGGATGACCCGGTTCGCCTTCGTCACCGCTCCTCTCCTGCTTGTGGTCTACGGTCCGATCCGGCTTCCGGCTCCGGCGTCCAAGGAGCCTGGCATGGCGTGGACGGCCGGGCAGCTCGCTTTCCTGGGCGGGGTGTTGTTCCTCGCCTGGGTCTGTGAGGGACTGCGGCGTGCGGTGGTTGCCTCGGCGGCCCCGGCCCGGCGGCGCATGGTCTGCACGGCGTGGGTGGTGGCGCTGGCGGGTGTTGCCGCGGCGTCGGCGCAAGCGGTGATCGATATGTACGTCGGTATCCGGGCGGCGGACAAGCCGGAGATGAGTGACATCTTTGACCGGGTGCAGTGTGCCCGGTGTGCTGCCGGTCGTGTACACGGTCGTACCGCTGTTCCTGTACGTCGGCATGATCGCCCTCCTGGCCGGCCTTGAGGGCCCCGTCACCATCCGCTCGCTCGTGCTGTTCGTTGTGGGTACCGTCGCGATCGCGCTTAACTTGGGCTTCCTCCCGCTCGGCGGGCTGTGCTACCTCCTGGCATTCGCCCCCTCCGCGACCGCGTGGCCGCCCCGCAGGTCACTGTCCCCGGACGGCCGGGCCGGCGGGCCACCCCGGTCGATGCCTCACGTGAAGAGTGCCGGTGTGGCCGTGCAGGTGGTTCGTGTCGGGACGGGCCGGAAGGGTCTTCGACTCGTGACCTGCCTGCTGGGAGCAGTCGCCATTCGGCTGGAGCACCCTGCAGACGCTGGCTGGCCACTGCATGCGGAGGCGTCTTCGAGGGGCTCCGGCCCGTACGGCGTGCTTCTTTCGCACATCCAGTTATGTGCCCCGGTGGCCGCCGCCAGGGGGATTGCCATCTCCCACAGCTCGATGCCACGTATAACCGCTGTGTTAACTGGCGTTGCAAGATGAGACGTTGATCCAACCCCTCCGCCGCCCTGATGCTGGTCCTGTCGGGAACCGGCCACAGGGAGGAGACCAGGGCGTGAACATCACCGGGTCGGCGGTGCTGTTGACCGTCGACGATCCGCCGGCATCGAGCCTCTTCTTCACAACCCATCTGGGTTTCCGGGAGGTCCTGGTGTCTGAGGAGGCCATCCACCTCTCACGCGACGACGCGGCCACCGACCTCGTCGTACTGCGGTCCGAGGCCGAACCGCACGCGCTTTGGCGACAGCCGGACTCGCGACGGGAAGTGCTGGTGTCCTTCACCGTCACCGGCCTCGCCACCGAGTACGAGCGCCTGCGGCGGGACGGCGCACGGATCGTGGCGCCACTTCGCCAGGAACCCTGGGGGGAGTGGACGCTACGGCTCGCCGACCCCAATGGGGTCGTGATCCAGCTCATGGAGTGGATCCCACCCGCGGGCGCCTGACGAACCTTCATCACCCGTACCGACGCCGAGCGTGCCACAGCATCAGGAGCAGCGGTACGCACCCGAGCGCCTGTGTCCCTCACACCCGTGCTCCACGGGACCGCGCACCATCGAGCCTCGAACGAGAGAAGCAAATGACCGCCCCGTCACCTGTCATGCCCACGTCCACGCCCATGCCCATGCCCAATATGAGCGGGAGTCCACAGCCGACCGCCGCCGTCTCCGTCCTCGGTTTGCGCAAGTCGTACGGTGACAAGACCGTCCTCGACGGCATCGACCTGCGCATTCCGGCCGGCTCGGTGTTTGCCCTGCTCGGGCCGAACGGCGCCGGTAAGACAACCGCCGTCAAAATCCTGTCCACGCTCATCACTGCCGACGGAGGGCAGGCCCAGGTCGCCGGCCACGACCTGACCGCCGACCCGCAGGCCGTCCGGGCCGCGATCGGTGTCACCGGGCAGTTCTCCGCCGTCGACGGCCTGATCACTGGCGAGGAGAACATGCTCCTCATGGCGGACCTGCACCACCTGTCCAAGCGTGAGGGCCGCCGCGTCGCGGCAGAACTCCTGGAGCGCTTCGACCTCACGGAGGCTGCGAAGAAACCGGCCTCGACCTACTCCGGCGGAATGAAGCGCCGACTCGACATCGCCATGACCCTGGTCGGTGATCCGCGGATCATCTTCCTCGACGAGCCCACCACCGGCCTCGACCCCCGGGCCCGGCACAACATGTGGCAGATCATCCGCGAGCTGGTCACGGGCGGCGTCACCGTGTTCCTCACCACTCAGTACCTGGAGGAGGCCGACCAGCTCGCCGACCGCATAGCCGTCCTCAGCGATGGCAGGATCGCCGCCGAGGGGACGGCCGAGGAACTCAAGCGGTTGATCCCCGGCGGGCACGTCCGGCTCCGCTTCTCCGTCCCGTCCGCGTACCAGTTCGCCGCCGCCACCCTGCGCGAGGCCGCCCGGGACAACACGGGGATGACGCTCCAGCTCCCGAGCGACGGCAGCCAGAGCGAACTGCGCTCAATCCTGGACCGGCTGGACGCCGTCGGCATCGAGGCAGACGAACTGACCGTGCACACCCCCGACCTCGACGACGTGTTCTTCGCCCTCACCAGCACAGCCACCGCTACGCATCACAGCCCGCTCGGCCAGACGAAGGAAACCGCCCGATGAGCTCCATCTCCCTCGCCGCCCGCGATTCGGCCACGATGCTGCGCCGCAACCTGCTGCACGCCAGACGCTACCCCTCCCTCACCCTGAACCTTCTCCTCACGCCGGTCATGCTGTTGCTGCTGTTCGTCTACATCTTCGGCGGCACCATGAGCGCGGGTATCGGTGGCGGGAACCGTGCCGCCTACGTCGCCTACATCGTTCCCGGCATTCTGCTGATGACCATCGGCTCCACTGTCGTCGGCACCGCGGTGTCCGTCGCGGGCGACATGAGCGAGGGCATCATCGCCCGTTTCCGCACCATGCCGATCCACCGGGGGTCCGTGCTCTTCGGGCACGTCGTCGGCAGCGTGCTTCAGGCGGTCGCCAGCGTCGTCCTCGTCGGCGCCGTAGGCGTGGCCATGGGCTTCCGCTCCACGGACGCCACCGTCCTGGAGTGGCTCGCGGCGCTCGGACTGCTCACGCTGTTCGCTCTGGCGTTCACCTGGATCGCGGTCGGGATGGGCATGGCGAGTCCCAACGCGGAGGCGGCCAGCAACAGCGCGATGCCGCTGATCCTGCTGCCCCTCATCTCCAGTGCCTTTGTCCCGACCGACGCGATGCCCGGTTGGTTCCAGCCCATCGCCGACTACCAGCCCTTCACCCCGGCCATCGAGACCCTCCGCGGCCTTCTCCTCGGCACCGAGATCGGCAACAACGGCTGGATCGCCGTCGCCTGGTGCGTCGGCCTGACGTTCCTGGGCTACCGGTGGTCTCAGGCCCAGTTCAACCGCAACCCCAAGTAGCCGACGCACGAGCCCGGGCACCTTTCGGCGGCCCGGCCCGGACGTGGGCGGCGTACCCCCACGCCACCGCCGCCGTACGCCGCCCACGTGCGGGCTGCTCAGAAGCTGAACACTCCAAGGTCGCGGACGGTGTCGGCGAGAGCGCGTATCGGATCGCTCTCCGCTTCGGTCCGCCAGATCAAGGCATAGGACAGTGCGGGCAGCCCGGAAACGGGTATCCATCCGACGTTCGACATGCCCCAGTACTGGGTGACGTGGCTGGGGAAGGCGTGGATGATCTCGCCCATCGTGACCAGGTTGATCAGCTCGTCGGGGCTGGTCACGATCTGGGACCGTTCGATCGTCCGTCCTCGTGGGGTGTGGAAGGGCAGGTAGTGGTCCTCCCAGTAGTCGGGCATGTCCGGGGCCGTGGCGTGCGCGAAGTCGGCGAAGTCCTCTACTGCCACGGTCGATTGGCCGGCGAGCTCATGGCCCGCGGGTACGGCGAGCAGCCGTGTGTCGGTGCACAGGACCGGGCCGGTCGTGAGGTCGGGTTCGTCCACGGGCAGCCAGGTAACAAGGACGTCCATGTCTCCGGCGCGCAGCCGGCCGAACGGGTCGAGGAACGGAACCGGGCGGATCTGGAGTTCCCACTGTGGATGGCGGGAGCGGAAGGCCTGCCAGTAGTGGTGCATGGCGGTGACGTTGAACGGCATCATTGCGACGCGAAGCCGGGAGGTGACCCCCCGGGCGGCCATCCGCGCCCGTTCGAGGGAGTCCTGAAGGCCGCCGTAGATCGGCTGCAGGTCATCCCGTAGCTGTCGGCCTATCTCGGTCAGCCGCACAGCTCGGCTCGTCCGTTCGAAGAGAGCGGCTCCGATGCGCCGCTCCTGCTTCTTCACCGCCTGGCTGACGCGCGCTGGAGAAACGCGCAGACGCGCGGCCGTGCGGCCGAAGTGCAACTCCTCGGCCAGGACGAGGAAGATCTCGATGTCCCGCAGCTCCACTCGTCCCCCGTGCCTGCATGGATAACCCCTCGGCTACCGCGTGGTGCGAACGTACATGTTGATCACGGCCGCGACGAGCAGCGGGTATCAGGGCTCCCGAGCTGCTCCACACATCACCGTTGCCGAGGCCGTTACCGGAACAGTCGCGCTGCGTACCGAGACCGGCGACCTGTCGATCGCCGCCGCCGGAGTCTCGGCCTTCATGGAGGAGGGTCCTTCCCAAGGTCAGATCCGCAACGCCCTGAAGAGCACTGACGGAGCCCCCGACTTGACCATCCACGCCAGCACGTCCCACGGCGGCATCACCGCCCGCAGCCTGCAACTCTCCGCCATCCCGGACGGTTCGCAGCCATTCAAGGAGCTGCACCCACATGACCGACCTGGCGATCTCGGCGCACAGCCTGCGCAAGTCCTACGCCGACGGCATCCACCTGAATGTCCCGGCCGGCACTGTGACCGCATTGCTCGGCCCGAACGGGGCAGGCAAGGCCACTGCCGTCAAGACCCCGTCGACTCCCGGGCGCGTTGCTCGCCTGGGCACGGGCCGATCCCCTCCGGCCATGAAACCGGTGGCGGAACAAGACCCCCCGGGATGCTGCCGGCCCCGTCCGGCCCCCAAATTCTGTGCTGCTTCCTGCGGCATTTCTACCGATTACTAATAAAAGGAGCCGACTTATGAGCGACCTGACCAACACCGTCACCCAGTACCTGGACCTCTGGAACGAGGCCGACGCCGACCGTCGCGCCACCGGCATCGCCGACCTGTTCACCCCTGAGGCCCCCTACATCGACCCGCTCGCCGCGGTCGAGGGCCACGCGGGCATCGCGGCCGTCCTCGCGGGCGCTCGCGCGCAGTTCCAGGGCCTCTCCTTCGAACTGCACGGAAACGTCGACACACACCACAACATCGCCCGCTTCCAGTGGGCCCTGGTGACCGGCCCGGGCGCCGAGCCCATCGCCATCGGCTTCGACGTCCTCGTCACCGACGGCGCCGGCAAGATCACGGGCGTCTACGGCTTCCTGGACAAGATGCCCGCCTCCTGATCCGCACCGCTCGCCCCTCGCCGCGGCGCGAGAACACGTCAGTGACACCGGGGCCGGGACGCGCACAGCGTCCCGGCCCCGGCCGCCGGCCGCCGCGAACACCAACTCGGATCACCGGGCGTGCCCCGGATCTCCTCGATCCAATTCGGTACTGCGAAGCAGGAAAACCTACGGGCCCACCGGGGCGTGGCCCATGGCGACTCGGTGACCGGTCCCGCTCCCCGCCCGTACCGCATGACCTTGGAGGTAATCGACCGCCGCGGCGTCACGGGGCCAGGATGGTTGTCGCACCGGACAGCCGCTCACAGCCATTCCCTGAAGGGACCCCGCCATGCCGTACTTCGAGTCCGCCACCGACCGCACCCGCCTCCACTTCGTCGACTACGGCCCCTCGGACGGCCCCGTCATCGTTTTCGTCAACAGCTCGTACTTCGGTACCGAGATGTGGGAGTACCAGATGCTGCCCCTGGCGGCCGAAGGTTTCCGCTGCGTGGGCTTCGACCGCAGGGGGCACGGCAGGTCCGAGGACGTCTGGGGCGGCTTCGACCTCAACACCCTCGCCGGGGACCTGGGCTCGCTCCTCGACCATCTGGATCTGCGCGACGTCACCTTGGTCGGGCATTCGATGGGCACGGTCGAGGTGGTCCGGTACCTGACGCTGCGCGGTACCGACCGGGTGGCCCGGGTCGCCCTCGTCGGCGCAATGGCCCCGGGGCCGGCCCGTTCCGCGGACCACCCGGAGGGACTGGACCCGGAGCTGATCCGCGGATTCAACGAGACCTTCCGGCAGGACCGGGCGAAGTTCTTCTCCGACGGGGCCGACGCGTTCTTCGCCCGACACCTGCATGGGCCGCAGGTGTCGGACGCGTACGTGGCGTACATGGTGGACCGCTGCCTCGGTGCAACGGCGCGCGCCGCCAACGCCCTGGGGGACATCCTGCCCTCCCTGAACCTCGTCCCGGAGCTGGTGAAGATCGACTGCCCGGTCCTGGTCATCCACGGATCGGACGACGTCTCCGCGCCCCTGGCCCTCACGGGCCGCCGCGCGGCCGACCTGATCCCGGGGGCGGAGCTGCGCGTGTACGAGTACGCGGGTCACGGACTGTTCGCGACCCACGCGGACCGCCTCAACGACGACCTGCGCGCCTTCGTCTTCGCCCCCCGCCCCGCTGAGCCCACGCCCGTCCGGTAGTGCGTGGGCTTGCAGCACAGCTGGTCTCTGATCGAGGATCTGGTGCCGCTGAATACATATGCACAAGACATTCGTCGCCAGCGCCGGAGTCGGCGACAGCACGCCCTCCGGCTACACCATCAACTTCAGCGTGCAGATCGACGGCGGCGGCGTCGAAGAGTTCACGATGGGGCCGGGAGACGGGCTGAAGCAGCTGGTCATGTCCCTTGTCGTGGTGTAACTGATCATTCCGTGGTGGCGGGCAGGTTGGTTTCGGTGTCTGGATAGAGGCTGTCCATGCTTTCGGTGGAGAGGTAGCGGCGGGGGAAGACGATCCATTCGTCGTGGAGCTCGACGAGCACGGCGGTGGCGAGGCGGCTGACGGCGGCGGTGTTGGGGAAGACCTGGACGACGTCGGAGCGTCGTTTGATCTCCCGGTTCAGCCGCTCGAGCGGGTTGGTCGACTGGATCTTCTTCCAGTGCTGGTGCGGGAAGTCCGCGAAGGCGGTCAGGTCCTCCTTCGCCTCGAGGAGCATGGCCTTGAGCTTGGGGAACTGCCCGCCGAGCATGTCGGCGACGGTGTCGAGGTGGGCCCGGACCGTTTCGGCGGTGGGCTGGGCGAAGAGGGTGCGGATGGTCGCGGCGACCATCTCCGCGGATCCCTTCGGGATCACGGAGAACACGTTGCGGACGAAGTGGACGCGGCAGCGTTGCCAGGCGGCGCCGATCATGACTTTCCGGATGGCTTTGACCAGTCCGCTGTGGCTGTCGGAGATCACGAGGCGGACGCCGGTCAGGCCTCGTTCCCGCAGGTGACGCAGGAATTGGGACCAGAAGGCTTCGGTCTCGCTGTCGCCGACCATGACACCGAGAACCTCACGGCCACCGTCCTCAGTGACCCCGGTCGCGATGACCACGGCCTGGGAGACGATCCGGTGCTCGACGCGCGCTTTGACGTAAGTGGCGTCGAGGAACAGGTAGGGGAACCGGATGTGGTCCAGGGGCCGGGTGCGGAACACCTCGAGCTGTTCGTCGAGGCCGGCGCAGATCCGGGAGACCTCGCTCTTGGATATGCCTGTGTCCGAGCCAAGGGCTTTGACCAGGTCGTCGACGGAGCGGGTGGACACGCCGTGAACGTAGGCTTCCATGATCACGGCGTAGAGAGCCTGATCGATCCGGCGCCGGCGCTCGAGCAGGCTGGGGAAGAAGCTCCCAGTCCGCAGCTTCGGGATCGCGAGCTCCAGGTCGCCGGCCTGTGTGGTCACCGTTTTCTCCCGGTGCCCGTTGCGATAAGCGGTGCGGGTGTCGGCCTGTTCGCCCCACTCGGCGCCGATCCGTGCGGTGGCCTCGGCCTCGATCAGTTCCTGCAACAGTCGCTGGGCGACCTCCCGGACGAGTTCAAGACCGTCTGCCGAACGTAGTGACTCGATCAGGCGAAGTAGGTCATGCTGGGACAAGGCCACCGTGCGCTCCTTGGATTGAACTGCCCGTTCACCAAGGACATTTGCACGGTGGCCTGCCCCGTTCTCAGGGAGCATTCACCAACAGCCGATGCACGCGGGAGCACCACGACGGCGCACTCTCCAGCCAAGATCAGTTACACCACTCGGCGGGACACCATCAAGCAGCTGACGATCGACGTCCAAGCAGGATTCCGCCACACAGGTTCCCCGGCCGGGGGTGGCGACCTGAACGGCAGACCCGTGGGTTCGTGGTCCGGGCTCGCGGCGGGTGCTGTCGGCGTGTCCGGCGGTGTCGGCGCCCCTTTCGCCGCCGCGACGGCCTGTATTTAGCCGACCGCGTGAACGCCGGAAACAATTCAGGGAGCCGGCTCGGGCATGCGGTGCCCGCTCGCTTCGACCGGGGCTCCGACTTGGGGAGGACATGCCATACCGTTCCTCCTCTGTGCCCGTACTTTGCTAGGAGCCATCGTGCCGCTCAACGCCCGCCGCCAGCGACAGGCTTTCGATGCCGTAACCCCTCTGTTGGCCCCGGGGGAGTCGGTCGAACTGATCACCTGCGCCAACGTCGGCACTGTCTCCGTGCGTCGGCAGGTTGCGACCGCTGTTGTGGTCGGCGTGATGTCTGCCGGAACGCTGATGGCGACGGTCCGCCCGCGACAGATGTACGTCATCCTCACCGACCGGCGTCTGGCGTTCTTCGATGCCTCAACCAGCACAGGCAAGCCCGGCCAGCTCCTCATAGACCTCCAGCGGCCCCATGTGTCGGCGGGCGTGCCGAAGAAGGGCATGCTGGGGCTCACGCTCGTTACCGAGCTGGTTGTGGCCGGCCAGAGTGACGGCCTCAAACTGACTTTCCCGGCGCCGTGCCGAGAAGAAGGCCGACAGCTGACGAGCATCCTGACAACCGCTGGCTGATTGAGCTTTCCTCCGCAGCTTGGCTATGGGGTCCGGCGGCTGCCACCGAACGGTAAGCGCCAGGGCCGCCTCACCGCCCGCTAGCCGCGGGACAGCCACCCGCCGGCGAGGCCGGTGCTGTCGCGTGTGCGCTGTCCGCGTTCTTCGAGGAGGCGGCGGAACCCGCCCACCGCGTACCGCTCCCGGTTGCCGTGCCGGTCCCGGGGAGGCCGGCGAGGTCGGCCATGTACTGCTGGGGCTGCGTCTGCCGGCCGGTCACGACGACCCGCATGATACGCACGCTTCGTTGACCAAGCGTTCTGGTCGCGTGATGCACGGGCCGCCCTGCATCTGGCGGAGACGGCCGCGGCCTGACGGTCGTGGGCGGGTGTGCAGTGGCGTTTTGCCGGTGAACCCGGCGCCCCGGGCGGGTGAATTGCCTGTCCGGGGCCTGTCGCCGCACGGTGCGGGGTCGGTACAAACACCGTCGTGATGATCACGATGATGCGGGCCGCGACCGCGGCCGCAGCAGCTGCCCTCGCTGCGATCTCCCGTTTTGGGGACAGTGGTGTGAGAGAGGTCAGGTGCTCACGCGAAGGCGAGATATCGCACCCATCGGCTCCGCCGCCCGCGTCGTGATGGCGTACGCGCTGTCGGCCGATCTCGTCTGGTGCTGTCGGTCGTCCTGCCGGTGGGCATGCTGATGGCCGTCTCCGGATGGGCAAGGTGTACGGCCGCCGCGTCGTCATGGCGGACATCAGCTGACTTCCGGAGCCGGACACGGGGCTCAGCCGGTTCATCGGGTGCCGGGCGCCTTCCTTGGCACGAGTACGGCGACTGCTGCGGGCGGCCCGGGGAAGTCAATGGTGGGCGATGCCGTCGCCGTCATGGTCGAGCTGGAGTCCCTACCGTGTGTGGCGTTGCTGTGGATCCGCGCCCGACGGGGCTGCCACCAGCTCACTCGGCCCGGGCGCTCCCACCCAGGCTCTTGGTCTGCCGGGCGGCCGTCCCGTCCGCCTTGCGGTTCAGTTGCTGAAGCACCTTCACCGTGGTGACGTAGTCCGTGTTCGTTGATGCCCTCGTGGAGGGCGGCGCGGATCGCGGGGGTGTTGCGTGCAAGCTCGACGCGGCCCTGTTCACCCGTCTCGGTGAGCCACAGCCGGTCCTCAGCGTCTCGGGTCAGCCAGCCGAGCGCCTGGCGGGCCTGCCCCCAACCCGAACTGTTGCTTACCGCAGGCGGATTCGTCAGCCGTGAGCCCGGCG
Source organism: Streptomyces sp. NPDC002138 (assembly GCF_040296485.1). Classification (NCBI taxonomy): domain Bacteria; kingdom Bacillati; phylum Actinomycetota; class Actinomycetes; order Kitasatosporales; family Streptomycetaceae; genus Streptomyces; species Streptomyces sp. NPDC002138. The sequence goes on from NZ_JBEOXE010000031.1 coordinate 66,400, forward strand.
GGACCCACCCCATCCCCTGGTCCCTTCACCAAGCTCAGCAAGCAGCACCAGACCCTGGGCTACCCGCTCGCGGTCATCACCCGACGCGGCACCGCCCCCGCCCGCTCCGCCCTCGCCACCACTGCGGACCTCGCCGCGTTCAGACTCGCGCAGGACGTGTGGAAGCGCGCACGGCGCGGTTGGGGCGTGGTGATCGAGCCAGTGCAAGCGCCGTACGTAGGTACGTACGGTAAGAAGCGCCCGATTTGTTAGCAGCGCGGGTGTGGTGGAAGCTGGTGGTGAGGTCTGCGGGGACCCGGCAGGCGACTTCGTCAGCCCGCCCCGGGTTCGCGACCACCGTGGGCCCGGCCCTCGACCATGTCGCGGCCACCCGACCACACCGCGCGAAAGCCGCCCTTCCAGCCGAGGTGACTCCATGACTCACCGCTCGCTGCGACAACGCCTCGTCATTCATGCCACCTGCGTCGCGCTGGCAACGGCCGGAGCGCTACTGCCCGCGCACGCATGGGCCGCCGGCCCGGTGATGCCGCGCCTTCCTATGGCGCGCGCCCTTCCCGCGGCGGACTGGGTGGAGGTGACCGACAACCCGAGTGGCATCACGTTCAAGCTTCCAGCACCGCCCAAACTGACCCGGACCAGCAAGCCGACCTGCCGCACGTACACGGCCGCCAGTGCCGCGACGAGCCAAACCGTCGCCGTCTGCGATATCCCCGGGACCGACAAAATGGAATACCTCTACTCGACGGCCGACGGAGCCCTCGACTCGTTCCGCAAAAAGGCGGGGAGTGACGTGGACTCCGGCACCCAGGAGACCGAGGTGGACGGCCGCCCCGCCCTGGACCTCCATGCCTCCGGCAAGAACGACCCTCCTCACCGCCTCCTGTTCACCGCTCGCTACATCGCCGATGACCCTTACACCGTCTCGGCCCTGAGCTTCGCCTACGCGAAGAACGAGAAGGCCCTGGACCAGGAGCACCAGCAGCTCCTCGACAGCCTCCGCATCCCTTCCTGACCGCGTCGGGCCGCCTCGGCCACATCGGCAGGTATCGCGGCGGGAACCGGTCGCGGCGCGGTGGGCAGTCGGCCGGGGTCGGATGCGGTCTTCGCCGCCTACCTCGGCATACTTGCCCTGGGTGCTGCCGTCGTCCCGCTCAGCCCGGACCACCCGCTGCGCCGCAGCGCCGACATGTGCGAGCTGGCCGGGGCCGATCTGGTCCTGGCCGCGGACGGGAGCGGCGCCGCGGCCCTCGTCGGAGCCGTGGTCAAGGCACCTGTCGTCGCGCTGGACGCGCGCGGCGACATCCTGGATCGAGCTGCCCGGGGTGCGCCCCGACAGCTGCCTGTCCCAGGTCATCGGCATGACCTTCGACGCGTCGGTGTGCGACATGTTCTGCGCCTGGGGCGCGGGCGCCACCTTGGTCGTCCCCGCCCGCCGGGAATTGCATCGCATCGTCGACTACATAGTGGACCGCGAGCTCTCCCACTGGAACTCGGTTCCCTCGGCCCTCGCCATCGTCGAGGGCCTCGGCCAGCTGGTTTCGTGAGCACGCTCGTCAGCGACACGCCGGCGGTCCCCCTCGACGGACCGGACGTCACGCCCGAGCACTGGTACCGCACGGGCGACCAAGTGCGCTGGTCCGGCGACGAATTGGTGCACCTGGCACGCCTCGACGACCAAATGAAGATCGCCGGTCACCGCATGGAACTGGGCGAGATCGAGGCAGCCTCACCCGGCTGCTGAAGGTGGACCAGGCGGTCGTCCTGGCCGACCGCAGGGCGGGGGGCCTCGACCTTGTCGCCGTCTACCGCGGCACCCCACTGCCCGCCCGGGAGCTGTGCGCGCCTGCGCGAACGCCTGCCCCGCCAGATGGTCCCACGCCGCTACCGGCACGTCACGGAGATCCCCCCCGAACGCCAACGGCAAGAAGGACCGCAAGCGGCTGCTGGCCGAACTCGGCTGACGAACAACCCGTCGCCCGGTGCCGGGCGACGGGGCCTTCCTCACGACGTCAGCCGCGGGCGTCCCACGCGGCGAGCACCGCGTCGTGCTTGTCCTTCTCCAGACCGACGGGGATTTTCCCCTGGAGGTACTTCGGCCGCGGGTACCCGCCGTCGTTCAGCGCCCGCCAGGTGTCGGCGACCGTCTCGGCTACGGGGCGACAACGCATCCCGGCGGCCAGGGCCTTGGCCGAAGAAGCGGTCCAGGTGCCTACGACCTCGGGGATGTCCGGGGCCCAGAGCGGCACCTCGGTCCACGGCTGCACCCCCTGGTCCTGCAGGAACTGCTCGTCCGCCCAGACCAGTTCGGTCTGCGCGCCGGTGGCTTCGACACAGGCGCCTCGTCGACGAGTGCCCGGCCCAGAAAAACGGTTTCACCGATAAGAAGGATCTTCATGCCCGTAAGGCTTTCATCCTGCAACTCACTCGCCAAAAGCACCTTTTCATACCGGCGGCCCACCCGCTCGCCGACTGTCGGCGGAGGCCTACCGGACACCCACCGGGTGCGCGGGGTCGCGGCTGGGCAGGCCAGTTTGCTCAAATGAGTTCTCTCGATGATGTGGCCGAGCGCGACGGCTGGCTGTGCTGGGTGTGCGACGAACCAGTCGACCCCGACAAGTCCGTGCACGACCAGGAGTGGCACAGCGTTGACAGCCGGACCGCCGACCGGAAGGCCAAGGTCGCCGAGCGGCTTGCGCACCGCGGGTACAACAGCCGCAAGGGCGCGGTCAAGGTGGTCATCGCTTGGCCGGACCGCCTGTACGTGGTCGAACCCGCGCCGCTGGCCACCGTTGCCGCGCGGCTGGAGCGCAAGGGGGGCCGCGAGGTGGTCAGTCGTTGTTCGACCAGGCAGGACGCCCAGGAAGCGACCGATTGGCTGGTGGACCGGTTCTCCCCGACTGGTACCGGGGCTGCCCGTGACCGTCGACATCGAGCTGGGCGGCGGCCAGTTCCTCGTCATCCTGGCCACCGGCCACCGGCCGCCGCTGAACGGGGATCACCAGGGCTCCGTCCCCCCCGAGCTGGGGTGGCGCATCTTTGGGAGCTCTCCAGTTCTTGGTGTACAGAGCGTGACGAAGACCGTGCTGCTGATGTCCTTGGTGGAGACCCCAGTGTGGTGTCGGGACGAAGGGCGAGCGGCGACTTCGGGACCCGTGCTGGTCCGGTGCTGGTCAGACGGGGAGCGGTCTCGCGGGAGGCCATGAACACCACTTCCAGGGGGTCTGCGGGGACGATCGGTGTCGCCACAACGTAGAAGTCCCCAGGTCAGCGGCATATGTGGCCTGTCATCACAATCAGGCCCAGCGAGATGTGCCCCACCACCACACGACCCGAACCGATCCCCTCGGATTCCTCTCGGATTTTTCCTCAAGGGGAGGGGCAGGGCCTACGGCGTACCTCGCCTTGGCCGCGGGACCAGGCCTCGGCTCTCGCTGGATCGGGCCCGGTGGGGCCGCCCGGTGGGTGTCCGTCTTGAGAGAGGGGTGCTGTATGAAGGCCTACGGGGGGACGGTGCCACCGCCGGGCGAGCCGAGACTGTCAGCCGGCGATGTGGGCCTGTGCCGGCACGAGTACGGGTTCTCGCCGGGCCGGATCCTGCGTGTTGGCGACGCCCGACGGCCGGGCGGTTCGCGGTCGTAGCCGGCCCAAGGACCGGTAGAAGCGGTCCGGAAGGAACACGGCATCGGCGACGATCATCACGCCGGAGAAGAGTGGCAGTCCCAGGAGGACCGCGATTCCGAGGTGCAGTCCCAACAGCATGATCAGCACGGGGTATTTGAGCCTGCCGAAGAGGACGAACGGGAAGGCGACTTGGAGCAGCACCGTCAGGTAGCCGGCGATGGCGATCGCGACCGAGTGCTCGTCCATGAGGAGGGACAGTTCGGGCCAGGGCCGGAAGAGCTCGAGGTTCAGGACGTAGTGGAGGGCGGTCCCGTTGCCCCAGGAGCTGCCCTGCACCTTGTACAGGCCTGCCGATCCGTAGAGGAAGCAGACCTGGGCGGCGATGACGAACATGCCGCAGTTGTGGAGCACGGCGCTCATGGTCCGGCGGAACTCGTGGAACCACCGTCGGATCCGGCCCTCGTCCGCCGCCGGATTCGCTTTCCTGCGCGCGTCCAGGGACCAGCGTCGGCCGCACGCGGTGAAGACGAGGTACACGGACATGAGGAGGGTGAGGTTGTCGCCTCCGTCCGTCATGAAGATCGCCCGGGCGTGGAATGACGCCACCACGACCGCGAACAGGATGGACACGAACCTGGTCCGCCAGCCCAGTACGAAGAGGGCGGACGTGGCGAGAGCGGCCGCGTAGCAGACCTCGAAGTACGTCCGGCCGTCGGACAGGGTGAGGATGCTGAACCACCCGGTCTCGTCGAAGAGCTGTTTGGCCAGCGCGGGTGTCCACGGTGAGCCGGGGCCCCAGATCTCGTCGCGGTGCGGGAACTCGCGCAGCAGGAAGACGAGGTAGAGCAGTCCGTACCCGATGCGCAGGACCGCGGCGGCGTACAGGGAGACGGGCCGCTCGGTCAGCAGGGCGAGGAGCACGCCCAGGCGGTCGCGGTCGCGCTGCCCCGCGGGGCGGGAGGGCGTGGTTTCCGTTGTCGCTTCAGTCTGTCGCATGGGGGGCCACCTTCCACCAGGGCAGGTATCGGGTTTCGAGGGGCGCGGTGTCGGCCCGGGCCGGGTGTGGGGCGCCCGCCGTGTTCGGCGCTGCGACGGAGTGCGTGACCACCCGCAGCTGGATGGAGTCGAAAGAGCCGCGCCGGTGGGCGGCGACGCGCTCCGCCGCGATGTTGCGCAGGTACGTCCGCATCATCACGGCCCGCTCCGAACGTGGTTCGTCATCCCCGCCGAACGCTTCGAGGTAGCCGCTCCAGGCCCGGCGAAGCGTGTTCTGTGCCGTATGGCTGGGGAAGGGGTTGTGCTCGACGGCGGCGTTGTCCACCGCGCTCAGGTCGAACCAGCCGCTCACCTCCGCGCTGCCGTCGGGTGCCGTCCGATGGGTCCTCGCGGAGACCTGCCGGTTTACGGACTCCGGGTCCGGGGCGAAGAGCCGCCAGTTCTGCTCGAACAGGGGGTATACCCACGCGTTGATCGGCCGGCTGTACAGCTGCGATACCGCGTTCGGTGGTGCCACGTGCAGAAACACCAGGAGGACGTGGATCAGCGCCGTTGCCAGACACAGGACGACGGCGGCTGCGGTGCCCGCCTTCAGCGGATTGCGTCCGGGTTCATTCCCGTCCGCGTGGGGTCCGCTGCCTCGGCCCTCGGTGTGAGCCCCGGCCTCGGAGCGCTCCGGCTCCCTCACCTCGGCTGATTTCACGCCACCCAGCACGGCCCCACCCGGCCTTCCCATCGTGACTGCTCATGTTTTCCGTTCCTTGCGGCTTCCGGAGGTCGTCCGATGTCACTCGGACAAGGCGGGCCGGATGCCCCGGCAGCCGGCCCGCCTTGAGACTCACGCGTGCCCGTCGTGCCCGTCGTGCCCGTCGTGTTCGCCGTGCTCGCCGTGTCCGCCGTGCTCGTCATTCTTGTCGTGGTCGCCGTGGTCGCCGTGGTCGCCGTGTTCGCCGTGACCGGGCTTGCCGGGCTTACCGGGCTTCTCGTGTCCGGGGAGCCCCGGAATGCCGTGACCGGGCTGGCCCGGGATGTGGTGACCGGGCTTTCCGGGCGGCTTCGGGATGCCGCCACCGATCGTGCCGCCGGTGATCGGGCCGGCGGTGCCGCCGGTGGTGCCGCTGGTGGTGGTGCCTGCGACGAGGCCGCCCGTCGCTCCACCCAGCACGCCGCCCAGCAGGCCGCCGCCTGTCGTCGCTCCGCCGAGGACGCCGCCCAGCAGGCCCCCCGTGGTGGTACCACCGGTCGCGGTGCCACCCGTTGCCCCGCCGGTGGTGCCGGCGATGAGACCACCCGTGACCAGACCGCCCGTGGTCCCGCCGGTGGTGCCGGCGGCACACGTCCCACGGTTGATCACGTTGGTGTCCATCGTCACGGCGCCGTTACGGGCCAGCGCCCGTCCGTCGATGTCCGCCCCCGTGGTCAGGGAGATGGAGGTCAGAGCCATGATGGTGCCCACGAAGCTGGTATCAGTGCCGAGCGTGGCCGAACTCCCGACCTGCCAGTACACGTTGCAGGGGGAGGCCCCGTTGATGAGGGACACACTGCTGGAGGTTGCCGTCGTCAGACCCGAACCGACCTGGAACACCCACACCGCGTTGGGGTTGTTCTGTGCGTCCAGGGTGAGGGTGCCGGTGAGTCCCAGAGTGGAGGGGGCTGTGTACACGCCCGGCACCAGCGTCAGGCCCCCGGCGTCCGGGGGAAGAACCGCGTCCGAGGACTGACCCGCGGCGTTGTTGTAGGTCGTGACCAGGTCGCGCTTGGCCTGAAGGCCCACAGCGTCGACCGGCCCGGAGTGCTGGGTACCTCTCACGACGCCGGGAGGGAATCCGCTGATTGCTGTTCCCGGACTCACCCCGAGATCACCGGTGATCACCGAAGGGCCGGTGTTGGTGATCTCCGAGCCGGCCAGCACCGCAAAGCTTGTGGCCGTGCCCAGAGGTACAGGTGTGGCGAGCGCGTTCGCCTGCGTGGGTGTCACCACGACCACCGCCGAGGCGATCACCATGGCGAGAGCCGTCGCGATCCAGACCGGCGTGGTGCGCCGGAGCGCCGAGCCGGAGATATGCAGCGTCATCGAGGGGCCAACTCCTGTGAGTGGATGGTGGCGTAATCGACGGTTCGGGTCACATAGGACCGTCCGTCGCGTTGTCGCTGGCATATTACGCAGAAACCTGCACCGGGCCGGGATTCATTCCGCGATTCCCGCGCAATCCCACATTCTCGCCCAGCAGGAAATCGTATAAAGGAGTAATGGAGAAATGAGCCTTGTGGGGGAAATGGCAATTCCTGTGCCCCTGCGGCCGGCTCTCCGGTAATTTTCGAGGCGACGAGGGAAAGCGGGTCGGCCGACAGTAGGTGCGACACGGTGCGAGGAAGGGTCCAACTCCCCCTGGATCATGACAGTCTGCTCGTTTGATCAAGGTTTTCGGAGCGGAGGAACATACGCCGTGGGCGTCGACATCAATCCCACCGTCAGCAGGCGCCGATTGGGATCGGAGCTACGCCGGCTCCGGCAGGCCAGCGGCATGACGACGCAGCAGGTGGCGGAGCGATCGCTGATCTCCCAACCCAAGATCAGCCTCTTGGAGAACGGCCGCCGCCTCATCAAACCGCGCGACGTGCGCGATCTGTGCGGGCTGTACGGAGTCCAGGACCCGCAGCTTGTCGACGACCTGATGCGTCTGTCCCGGGAATCAGGGCGCCAGGGCTGGTGGAACGACTACGGCGACATTCCTTACGGCGCCTACATCGGCCTGGAGGCCGAGGCTGCCACGATCCGGACCTACGAGTCTCTGATGATCCCGGGCCTGCTGCAAACCCCTGCTTACGCCAGGGCGGTCATCGCAGGAACGATCCCTCGTCTCACCGCGGACCAAGCGGCCACGCGCCTCGAGGTACGGATGCGGCGACAGCACCGGCTGAGCGCCCCCGTCAGGCCACTGCGTCTCTGGGCCGTGCTGGACGAGTCGGCTCTGCGGCGCGTCGTAGGCAGCCCGGACGTGATGCGTGAACAGCTCGAGCATCTGACCCACCTCGGTGCCCAGCCGCATATCACCGTCCAGGTCCTCCCTCACGAGGCGGGGTCCCACCCCGGTGTCGCCGGACAGTTCTCATTGCTTGAATTCGCCGACACCACCGATGTGAGCGTGGTCTATCTGGAGAGGTTCACCAGCGACCTTTATTTGGAGAAACGATCCGACGTGCGGCTCTACGGGGACATGTATGCACATGTGCAGGCCCGGGCATTGAGCCCGGACAGCACTCGGGACTTCATCGCCGAAGCCATCAAAGGGTACGTCGGCTTCGGTGCGGGATTCCACCCGACCGCTCGCCCGTTATCCCCACCGCACACCTGACCCGGTGAACCTTTCCGGTCACAGCACTAGCGGAGATCGCGCCGCCCGCCGAGCCAGGAGGGTCGCCGGTGGGCCGGGGCCGGGGCCGGGGCCGCGGTTCGGGGGTGGTCATCGCCGAGGGCCTGGGCGGTTTCGGCGCGCGCGGCGTCCCGTTGCTCGATGAGGTCCTTGCGCTCGCGGTCCACCACCGCGCTCTCCCGCTTCGTGGGGAGGGATTCGCCGTGGCGGGCGAAGCGGTTGCGGCGGGCGGCCCGGCGGGCCGCGGCAAGGACGAGGGCCAGGCCGAGGACGACGGCCGCGCCGATGGCGATCCCGTACAGGAACAGCGCCCCGGTTGAGCTGGTGACGTGGTACCCAAGGACGGAGAAGTCGTTGGTGAGCTCGTGGGCACTGCCCAGATTCGCCATCACCCCGGCCACGGCGAGGATCAGCGCGACGATCAGGATGATGAGGCCGAGGATGAGGATCATGGAGTGCTCCCAGCTCCGCACTGCCGCGTGCGAATGAGCGGTGGTCGGCGGAAGCCCGCCGATCCGATCGGCGTCTACCCGCAGACGGAGGGGCCAAGCATCCCGGCCCCCGTGCATGCCGGGGGCGGGATCCTGGCCCCGGTCCTCTCAACGCCGCTGATCGCATGGGCACTCGTTCGCCTCCGCACCGCTGACACTCGGACCGGAATGCGCAGGTTCGTGGCGTCCTGATGCACGTCGAGCCGGTTGCGCGGGGGCGCTGAGTTGAAGTCCGGCTTCGGGCTAGGGTGCGAGAGGGTGGCGGAGGGAGACGTAGTAGTCGCCGACTGTGGACAGGTAGTCGTGGTCGGCTGTCTCGCTGTCGGTGGTGAACCGGGGGGCCGCTTTGATCTCTTCCTGCGTGACCGGGACTGTCACCGTTTGTGCTTCGGTGTCGATGCGGGTGACGGTGCCGGCCGGGATCAGGATGCTCTTGCCGAACACCCATATGCCGGTGTCGACGACCAAGTGCTGCATGCCGGGCTGGTCCTGCTGGCGGTCGACGTGCCCGATGGCACCGTCAGCGGCTTCCACGGTAAAGCCGGCCAGTGACTGCCCGGACGTGTAACCGCTGTCCTGCGCGTACATCCACATACCGCTCACGGACCGTCTCCCCATCGTCGGCGACCGGACGTGGTGGCTCGGTGCACCACCGGTTCGCATCTTTGCGACCGGATGCCCCCGTGTTTGCCGCGCAATCGAGATCCCGCCCCGTCACCTCGTGAGTGATTCAAGATCGCGAGCTCGTGGAGAGCAATGCGCACACTGAGTTCAGGGCGAGGCCGGCGGAGTGGACGATTCGGCGGCGCGGCGGTATTCGGCGTTGATGCGCTGCGCCTCCTCCAGTTGGTCTTCGAGGATGATGATGCGGCAGGCGGCGTCGACGGCCATACCGCCGTCCACGAGCTCCCGCGCGCGGGCGGCGATCCTCAGCTGGTAGCGGGAGTAGCGGCGGTGTCCGCCCTCGGAGCGGAGCGGGGTGATCAGGCGGGCTTCGCCGATGGCGCGGAGGAAGCCCTGGGTCGTGCCGAGCATGGCGGCGGCCCGGCCCATGGTGTAGGCGGGGTAGTCGTCGTCGTCGAGACGACCGAACGAGTCGTCCGCTGTCATTTGCACCTCTCTGTGGAACGCGTGGAGGGGCCCTGGTGCCATATGGCACCAGGGCCCCGAAGGAACTGCTACACCATCTGTCGGCCCTATTCCTGCGCCGGCCTTCTGTTTCCGCTGACCCGGCCGAGCTGCTGCCGGGAGTGCGGGGATCGCGGTTGCTTGACCGGAGACCACCTCACGATCGATGTCCTGCGGTACCCGGACTCGGACTTCCGCCCGGGCGATCCTGATGGCGCCAAGCTCCTCCGTTCTTCCCTCGGTGATCAACTACTGGGAAAGCGGTACTGCGTATTGCTGGTGATGCGTACTGCTCTACTGCTCTACTGCTCTACTGCGTACTGCGTACTGCTGAACTGCTCGCGGCCTGACCAAGCGCCACCCTTCGGCAGCCAGCCCCGTCGCCCATCGTGCGTCTGCTCTGGCTTGGAACCCCACTGCCGGACTTCCCGGTGCGCGCGTCCGCAGCCGACGCCTTCACCGAGGTGCTGCTCACTGATTCCGCTGCTGGGTGTTGCACCTTCGGGCACTGCAACTGCGGTAATTCCTGTACTGCTCGCGGCGGCCCCTGATCACTGCGGGCCCCCCGGTCCGGTCGTCAGTCCCGTCGCCGTCCTGCACCTGCCCTGGCTTCGAAACTCCACCACCGCACCGCCCTGCGCACTGCAACTACGGGTACTGCTGCCCGGCAGTTCGTCCCTGCCGGGCCCTGCGGTCTCTCTGGCTACGAGAGAAACCATAATCACGTCACAGCGCAATGTCTACTCCAGCCACGATAGATTTGCTCTTGGCTGGTGGGGAGACAATCGGGCTCGAGCATGCCGCAGCTCCCCGATGACGCGATCGCAGCCCGTCGTCGCAGCCCTGTGTGGTCCTTCCGGTCAGGGGTAAGCGGACAAAGCGGCACTGATCCTCGAGAACGCCGCAGGACGGGGTGAAGGACATGCGCCACCTGAGCACGCTCGACAGCCATACCGGCCGCCCGTTGGAGTTTTCCTGCCGGCCCTTGCGGACGGCGCAGGCCCGTGAGGCCGCAGCCGACTTCCTGGCCGGCCTCAACCCGCCACCACCCGAACCGACCGTCCAGAAGGTGGTGTTGCTGGTGTCGGAACTGGTGGCCAACGCGTTCCGGCACGTCGGCACGGTCACGTCCATGGAGCTCCGCGCCGACCGCCATCACATTCAGGTCGTCGTCGAGGACCCCGGCCCGGCCCACCCTCAGGGCCGCGCTCCCGACCTCACGGGCCGGAGCGGCGGATTCGGTTGGCCCATGATCCAGCGACTCGCCCACCACGTCACCGTCGCCCGGGCCCGGACCGGCACGGGCAAGGCGATCACCGCCACCCTCGCCCGCTGAACCCGAGTCGTACGGCCTGCCGGCCCCGGTCCGGGCGTGGATCAGGGCCGCGCAGCGAACGCCGCGCGGCCCTGATCCGGTACACCTCGGATCCCGCCGCCATCGCGGACACTCGCTGTTCGGTTGCTACGAGCTGTATGGACAGTCGTAAACGCCGATCGCGGGGGCCGCGGGCGGGGGTGGGGAGGGGTTAGGCCGGGGTGATGTTCTCGGCCTGGGGGCCCTTCTGGCCCTGGGTGACGTCGAACGTGACGACCTGGCCCTCCTGGAGCTCACGGAAGCCCGAGGAATTGATCGCGGAGTAGTGGGCGAAGACGTCCGGGCCGCCGCCCTCCTGGGCGATGAAGCCGAAGCCCTTCTCCGCGTTGAACCACTTCACAGTTCCCGAAGCCATGTCATGCCTTTCCAGTCGATTGAACGCTTCCCGCAACGCGCGGAAGGCGGAGGTGATCGTCCTGGTTCCTGCGGCACAGCACAGCAAAGCGCCCACGCCGAAGGCGTGGGCAAAGGGGACTTCCGAACCACGACAGCTGCTCCGAACGCTACACGCCCACAACGGCCCGTCACCATAGGAAACGAGGTGCGTCGCACTCCGCCATTTGTGGATCGGAGGGAGCGGTACGAAGCTCTTCTCGTCCCGCACCACCGGCGTGACGGCGGCCCCGTGCCCTCCCGCCCCGTCGGACCGGCGGATGGGCGCGGACCCGCGCCGGACAGCGGATCGCCGGTCGGGAGGGTGTCGCCGGGGCCCAGCGTGGTGGTGGCGGTGGCGAAGGCCGCGCTGGGCGGATGCCGACGAGGAGACCGCCCGGGGTGGGCAGGAAGTCGGCCGGTCGGTGGCGCAGAAGCTGTTCGTCAGCTCCTCACCCAGCTCGGGACGCTCCGCATTCCCCATGATCACCGGCGCCATCGCCGCCGACCAGCCCAGGTAGTTCGCCTCCAGCGACTCCAGCAGCTCGTCGATGTCCGGGGCGCTGAAACCGCCCCGGTAGCCCTCGTCATCGAGGTACCGGAGGGAGGGGGGAGGGGGCGACCATCACCAGCGCCCCGATGCGCTCCGGAGCCATCCCGGCGGCCAGCACACCGATCATCGCGCTGACCGAGTGCCCCACGAACACCGCGTCGCGCAGGTCGAGCGCCTCGCACACCTCCACAGCATCGCGGTCATACCCGTCCAGAGAGGCGTAACGGTCCTTCGAGAACGCGGACGGATCCGACTTCACACAGGGGCTCCGGACATGCGGGAGGGCCCGGCCGGCAGGTGCCGGTCGGACCCGCTTCGCTGTCGGGCGCCGACTCGCGCCAGGCCCCGCGGGTCAGACGGTCGCCGGGATACCGAAGCGCGCGGAGGCTTGCTGGAGCGGGCTGAGGGCGCGCGTGAGCACGGGCGCGGCGACGCGGGGAAGAACGCCGCGGCAGGTGAAGCCGAGCCGTGTCATGGCCCGGAGGACTTCGCCGGCACTGAAGTCGCGGCGGTCCTGGCGGGTGATGACCTGGCCGACCTGCTTGAGGGGGTAGGTACGGCGGCCGATGATCACGGACTCGCCGATGACTTGTTCGGGTTTGATGCCCTTCATCGATTCCAGGACGCCGCTCTTGGTCAGGTCGAACGGGAAGCGGGCGATGACACAGCGCATGATGCCTCACAGGAAGAAGGGGACGGTCGTGCCGCGGTGAGGGGGATCAGCGGGCAAGGGCGAGGACGCCCGGCGCGCTTCCCTGCTCGTCGATGACGGGCAGGGCGGCGAGCCCTCGGTAGCGCATCGCGTGCCCGGCCTCGGCCATCGTGGGCGTGGGAGAGGTGAACGGCCCGTGGTCGCCGAGGACCGCGCGCAGCCGGACCCTGTCCGTGTACGTGTCGGCGTCCCGGATGGTGGTGAGCTGGGCGCGGGTGACCAGAGCGGTGCACAGGCCGTCGTCGTCGCAGACGAGCAGGTGTCCCGTGCGGGCACTGGCCATGACGGCCAGGGCCACCTCGACCGTCATGTCATCACAGACCTGCGGACCGGCCGCTTCCGTCGCGTCGTCCACCGTCCGGTGCGCGGGGTGGGCGTTCGCCGGGCGGGGCTGCATCTGGACCAGCGTCAACACGTGCCTCCTGCAGAGATGGGTCAGCTTTCTGATCACGTGGTTCTCAGGCCGCCGTACCGAAGGAGGTCTGGCGCACGCTCGCGCGCCGGGCGGCCGAAACGGAACCGCGTCGGCCCCGGGAGGCTGCGCTGCGCTTGGTTCGCTCGGATACCGGCGCGGTGATGGTGACGGGGATGCCGGAGGGGGTCCGGGCGCCGGTGATGCGGGTGAGTGCTTCGTCGCCGGGGCGGACCTGGGTGGTCTGGGGGACGATTCCGGCGGCGGCCATGAGGCGGGCCATGTCGCGGCGCTGGTGGGTGGTGACCAGGGTGACGACGCTGCCGGACTCGCCGGCGCGGGCGGTGCGGCCGCCGCGGTGGAGGTAGTCCTTGTGGTCGGTCGGCGGGTCGATGTTCACGACGAGGTCGAGATTGTCGACGTGGATGCCGCGCGCCGCCACGTTGGTGGCGACCAGCACGGTGACGTGGCCGGTCTTGAACTGGGCCAGGGTGCGGGTGCGCTGGGGCTGGGACTTCCCGCCGTGCAGGGCTGAGGCCCGTACGCCGTTGCCGAGCAGGTGTTCGGTCAGGCGGTCGACGGCGTGCTTGGTGTCCAGGAACATGATCACCCGGCCTTCGCGCGCCGCGATCTCGGTCGTCATCCGCTGCTTGTCGGCACCGTGGACGTGCAGGACGTGGTGCTCCATCGTCGTGACCGCTCCGGCCGAGGGGTCCACCGAGTGCACGACCGGGTCGGTGAGGTAGCGGCGGACCAGCAGGTCGACGTTGCGGTCCAGGGTGGCGGAGAACAGCATCCGCTGGCCTTCGGGACGCACCTGGTCCAGGAGTGCGGTGACCTGGGGCATGAAGCCCATGTCGGCCATCTGGTCGGCTTCGTCGAGGACGGTGATCGCGACCTGGTTCAGGCGGCAGTCGCCACGGTCGATGAGGTCCTTCAGCCGGCCGGGCGTGGCCACGACGACCTCTGCGCCGTTGCGCAGCATGTTGGCCTGGCGGCCGATGGGCATACCGCCGACGACGGTGGCCAGGCGCAGCTTCACGGTGCGGGCGTAGGGGGCCAGGGCGTCGGTGACCTGCTGGGCGAGTTCCCGGGTGGGGACCAGGATCAGCGCCAGCGGCTGGCGGGGCTCGGCGCGCTGTCCGGAGGTGCGGGCCAGCAGCGCCAGGCCGAAGGCGAGGGTCTTGCCGGAGCCCGTGCGGCCACGGCCCAGAACGTCACGGCCCGCGAGGGTGTTGGGCAGGGTGGCGCCCTGGATCGGGAAGGGCGCGCTCACGCCCTGCGCGCCGAGTGCGGCAAGGAGCTCGGCCGGCATGGCGAGGTCGGCGAAGGCCTCGACGGCGGGAAGCGCGGGAGTGATCGTCTTCGGCAGAGCGAACTCGCCCTGAACCGCGGCGGGGCGGCGCCCGTAGCCGCCCGAGCGGCCCTGGCCCCCCGAGCGGCCCTGGCCCCCCGAGCGGCCCTGGCCCGCCGAACGGCTCGGGGCGGGCGAACCGAAACGGCTGCCCCGGTTGGAGCCCGATCCCGATCCCGATCCGAAAGCGGGGCCACCCGTGCGGCCGCGGGCTTGAGAGAAACGGTTGTTCGTGCGTGTGGGGTTCATTGGGAACCTTCCTTGATACGGCACGCATCAAGGAATTCCCGCAGCGGAAGAACAGCGCAGGGAATCACAAGAACGGGCCGAATGAAATACGAAAGTGAATCCGGCTCACAGGAAGATCTGCGAGCGCAGGTGCTGGAATGGGTGGCGTCATGCGGACGCACAAGCCAGTGAAATCAATGCGCGCGCGACCCCGAGGGGGCCGCCTGCTTTAATTCTTAGCCCCGTAGGAGTGAACGCACTGCGGGGGTGAAATGTGTGCAGCTGGGGCCCGCACCCCGAGGGATGCGGGCCCCAGCTGCACAGCGCACGTCAGCGTCAGGCGGGAACGATGTTCTCCGCCGTCGGGCCCTTCTGGCCCCTCGCGATGTCGAAGGTGACCTTCTGGCCCTCGAGCAGCTCGCGGAAACCCTGAGCGGCGATGTTCGAGAAGTGGGCGAAGACGTCGTCGCCGCCACCGTCCTGCTCGATGAAGCCGAAACCCTTTGCCGCGTTGAACCACTTCACGGTGCCAGCAGCCATGTTATTTCTCCCTTTGGGGCATTCCAGCAGTGCCCGCACTTGCGCACACTGTGTCGCCGCGCTGATGCCCTGCCCGGAGAAATAACCGGAAATATAAAGCGCTCTCATGTGGCATGGAGGCCAGAGTGACGGCGCTTGAAGTTTTTGGGTACCAAAACTGCAACCGAGATCGACAGTAGCACGCTGAAGTGGACTGCGTACGGCCGATATTGCCGCCTCGTGTGGTGCGGTAAAAACTCTCCCGGCGAGGTCTGTTAAATCCTTAGACCGCGGGGACAGGTATTGATTCGCCCCCAGAGCAACGTTTCGCGGGCAGCGGTGTCCGGCGGCTGCGGCGCCCGCGGTTCGTCGGTCGGCTCGGCAGAGAAGCGGAGTGCGCGGCCCCTTAGCACGCGTTGGCCGACGCCGTGTCAGCAGCCGAGACCTGCGGTGAAGTCTTCCAGTGCCGCGGCGACCAAGGCGGGCGCCTCCAGGGGCAGCAGGTTTCCGCTGGCCGAGATGACGTCGAGCCGGCCATGAGGGAGGTGGGGCACGAGGACCCGCCGGCCATGGGAGTCCGAGGCGTTCAATCCCGCACTTCTGGACACCTGCGGCATCAACGTCTAAGTCTTCGACGTGCCGCACTTGTCCCCATCGCCCCATCGCCCCATCGCCCCATCGCCCCGTCGGACACCGGTCGGACCGATGACCGGCAGACACGAGCCGTCTGACACACGCCTCTCACCCCGTCGCTCTCGATACTCGGTTCTGAGGAGCGGTAGAGGAGCGTTACTGGAGCAGGATCATCTTGCGGAGTAGTTCGAATCCGGCTCGGCCGTAGAGCTGCCTTTTGATCTTCTTGATGCGATTGACGGCGCCCTCGATGCTGCCGGAGCTCCAGTGCAGGGTGAGCCCGGCTGTTACGGCGTCGAGGTCCCGGAGTAGGTGGAGTGCGAAGCCGGTGAGGCCGGGTAGTTGGCTGGCGTCGACTGTGTCGATCCAGGCAGGGAGCCTGGCACCCCGACGGTCGCTGAGGATCTCGCCGAAGTCGCGGACATGGCCAGCAGCCGTGTCCAGTTCGGGGCAGCGGGCGAGGACATCCTTCAGGCCGCCGCGGTCGTCCTCGCTCAGCGAGGTGGGGTGTCGGGTGAGCCAGCCGGTCACCTGGCGCACCGTCGGAGGCTGGGGCGGCGCCCCAGCCGGAGCCCCACGCAGGGTGGCGATGTGGCTGCGGACCATCTGGTAGGTGACGGGCGCGTTGTTGGCGACGAGTTCACGGCGGAGGTGGGTGACGCTGGTGCATCCCTCGGCGAGGCGTCGTTCCAGGTGGGGCTTGTAGGGGTCCAGCCTGCTGGGTCGGGCCGGTTGCCGCGGATGGTGTCCTGCCGGCGTGCGGCGTTCGCGTATCGGAGCACGGTGTTGAGGCCCCAGCTCAAGTGCTGGGCGATCGCCCGGCGTGAGTGACCTTGAGCAAGGAGCTCGTGGACCGAGGCGTGCGCGGCCTCTTTGCGCTCAACCCGCCGACCGATGGGCGCCGGGTCGTCCTGCGGTCGGCCGGAAGTCAGTCGGGTGGCCTCCGGCAATATGCTGCTGGGTGAAGGGTCGCGCAGGCAGTCGTAGTGGGCGGCAACGCAGGTCTGCACTGCTCGGCCGAGGCCCTGCCACAGATGGAACCGGTCGGCGACCCGCAGAGCGTCGGGGGCACCGCGCCGTGCTCCCTCGGCGTAGGCGCCCGCCCGGTCCCGGCAGATGATCTCCACGCCGGGGTGGCGGATCTCCAGGCGGCCAGCGTCCCGGCCTCGCGGGTCGGGAGCACGTCGACCACGCGATGGTCTTCGATGCTGGTCAAGACGGTGGAGTAGGTCTGGCCGCGGCGGATCGCGAAGTCGTCCACACCCAGCACACGCGGCGTGCTGAACCGTGGATCGGGCAGTGCCATGACCCTGCGGAGCAAGGTTATCCGTCCCGCGCCGAAGCCCAGCTGGGCGGCCAGCCGAGCTCCGGCCCGCCCGGCCAGCGCGAGCCCCGCTCGCTTCAAGGCGCGGTTGAGCCGAGTCGTGAATCGTGCGTACGGGGCAGCCAGCTGCGAGAACGGCTCGGCGAACGTCCGACGCGGGCAGTGCGCCGAACAGGCGCCGACCTCGACCAGGTGCCCGGCGGCGTCACGGCTGTCGGCAGCACCTGTCTTCGCTCCGGAGTTGTCCACCCACCATCGTGCCCTGTCTCCCGGTTCGGCTCACCACCAGGCGCCCGCGGACAGCGGGCCGACCGGCAGCCTGGCGAGGGAGCCGATGTCGGATATGCGCGCCCCGCCCTCGCTCTCCCAGGCGTCTTCCCGGTTCCGGAGGTCGGGCCTTCGGCCGATGACGGCTTCGGCGGCGATCAGCGCGCGGGCGGTCAGGACGCTGCCGGGGACGGCGGCGGATGCCATCAGGCGGGCCGCGGCGGCGGGTGCGGTCTGGGGCGGTACGACGAGGAGGTCCCAGCGGCCGACCGTGGAGAGCAGGATCAGCTTGTCGGGGTCCTGTTCGGTGAACCAGCCCACGTGCACGGTGTGCCCGGTAACGGGCACCTTGTGCGGGATGACGGGCCAGCGGGTGGGGTTCACGGTGACGCGGGTGATGCGTCCCCATGTCTCTGCCAAGGCGGAGACGAGAACGGGGAGTTCGGCTGCGAGGTCACGGGAGCGGGGCCACCAGGCTCCGTCCAGCTGCCCGGCGAGGGTGGTCTTCGGCGTGAGCACGAGGCGAGCGGGGCGAGGAGACGAGGGAGGTGCGGCAGGTACGGCGCGTTCCAGGGCGATGGTCATGGTGGAGACCTGTCTCCGGGCCGCCCGCAGTTTGACGGCCCGGCGTATTGATCGCCGGAAATGACACCTGAGTTGCGTCCGATGCGCGAAATACTCCCGGTGTCTCCACCGTACTCCGGTGTGGAGATCAAAAGGGGTTTTGACCAGGCATTTCCGCAGAGGCGGAGGTTCGTGTTCCAGCCGTCTGCACGGCCGACGTGGTCAGGGCGCAGTGGACGTCGACCCCGCCTTCCACGGCGAGCGCGAGACGTGCTGCCACCGGAATGAGCGATGCGTCGAGCACGCCGCCGGAGAGGGTGACCATGCCATGACCCTGCTGGCCGACATCTTCCCCACCGCCTACGAAGTGGGAGTGCTGAACGGCACCGTGCGGCCCGGGGACACCGTCGTCGTGGTCGGCGCGGGCCCCGTGGGGCTCGCGGCCATCGCCACGGCCCGGCTCTTCTCGCCGGCCCGCGTGATCGCCGTCGACCTCGCGCCCTCCCGGCTGGCGAAGGCCCGGGAGCTGGGCGCGGACGCGGTCGTGAACGCCGCCGAGGAACCGGAACGGCTCGTGGACGACCTGACCGACGGGCTCGGCGCCGATGTCGTCATGGAGGCCGTCGGGGTGCCCGAGTCCTTCGAGATGTGCACCCGCATGGTCCGTCCGGGCGGCCGGGTAGCGAACATCGGCGTCCACGGCAAGCCGGCGACCCTGCACCTCGAACACCTGTGGATCAAGGACATCACCCTCACCACCGGGCTCGTGGACACCAGCTCCACGCCTATGCTGCTGCGCATGCTGGCAGCGGGCAGGCTGCCGGTGGCATCGCTGATCACCCATCATTTCGAGTGGGCGCAGATGGAATAGGCGTACGAGGTGTTCTCGCATGCCGGTGAGACCGGTGCGCTGAAGATCGTGCTGGGCGGACCGCGCCATGACGACGTGGCCGTGTCCAACCCGTCGCGCGTCCAGAAGGCGTGACGGCCTCGGTGTGCCAGGCCGCCGATGGCGTCGAGGGGACCGTCCGGCCCCGTCCGGGTTCGCCCCCCGGCCCGGGACACGTGACCTTCGGCGGCAGGATCACGGGTATTTTCGATCACACGGTCCTGACCGCTCGCGCTCCGTTCGGCGGGGACGGGCTGGGAAGCGGCGTGGTGATCTCTGCCGCAGCCGGTGTCCGGAGCGTCGCAGCCGCGGTCTCGCGGGCGAGGAAGGAGCCGAGTTCGCCGATGGTGCTCATCAGCGGTGCGGGGAAGACCACGGTGGTGTTCTTGTCGACGCCGATCTCCACGAGGCTCTGCAGGTTGCGCAGTTGGAGGGCGAGGGGGTGGGCCATCATGGTGTCGGAGGCGTCGCCGAGTGCGGCGGCGGCCAGCGACTCGCCCTCCGCGTTGATGATCTTCGCCCTCTTCTCCCGCTCGGCCTCGGCCTGGCGGGCCATCGCCCGTTTCATGCTGTCGGGGAGCTGGATGTCCTTCAGTTCGACCAGGGTGACCTCAACGCCCCATTCGGCGGTGGTGACATCGAGGATCTCCCGGATGCCCATGTTGATGCGGTCGGTCTCCGACAGGGTCTCGTCGAGGGTGTGCTGGCCGACGACCTTGCGCAGGGTGGTCTGTGCGATCTGGTTGATGGCGGTGCCCACGTTCTCGATCGCGATGACCGACTTCACGACGTCCACGACGCGGAAGTAGGCGACCGCGGAGACGTCGACGCTGACGTTGTCCCGGGTGATGATGCCCTGGGACTGGATGGGCATGGTGACGATCCGCAACGACACCCGGTGCAGGACGTCCGCGAACGGAACGATGACCCGTAGGCCCGGCGCACGGGTGCCGACGAGCCGGCCGAACCGGAACAGCACACCCTGCTCGTACTGCTTGACGACCTTGACCGCCATGGCGAGTACGAGCAGGACGAGAAGTGCGAAGACGATCAGGAGAACGATCAGAACTCCCATGGTGGTGCTCCTCCCGGAGAGGACCGCGCCCCGGGGGCGAGGTCCCGAATCGTGTGGCGGAGCAAGGAGGGATGACCCGGATCCGTCGCAGGGCTGCGCACCTGTACGGCTTGGTGCCGCGAGCCTGCCTTTCTCCAGGGTCGCTCTGTCCCGGCCGGCGGGGCAGGGGCCGAACGGTCCACGTTTCCCGAGGCTTGTCCGCCGGGCCCGTTCGGTCACCGGGGGACGCTCTTGGTGCTGCGATCCGTCGGGGTGAGGCGGGAATCGTCGAACCGGGCGGTGAGCCGGTCGGTCACCGCGACGACTCCGTCCACCTGCCGGGCCAGCCGCAGGGCGACGGGAATCTGGCTGCCCCTCGCCAGTCGGCCGTCCAGGGTGACGACCCCGTCCAGGACGTGCACGTCCACCGAGTCGGAGCCGATCCCCATGGTCTCGCCGAGCACGTCCTCGATCAGACAGCGGCGTATCTCGTGGTCCGGGCGCAGGAACACACGGAGCAGGTCCCGTCGGGTCACGATGCCGACCAGGCGGTCCTCTTCGTCGACGACGGGAAGCCTCTCCACGCCGCGCCGGGTCATCAGGCGGGCGGTCTCCGCGACGCTCAGCTCGGCATGAACGGTCACGGCCGGCGCTGACATGAGTTCCCGGGCGTTCAGGTGGCCGAGGGCGAGAAGGTCGGTCCGCGAGACGAGCCCGATGACGCGGTCGTCCTCATCCAGGACCGGCACTCCGCTGATGTCGTGTTCGACGAGCAGCGCGGACACGTCCGCGGACGGAGTCCGCCCGATGACCGAGACGACCTCGTCGGTCATCAGGAAGCCGACTTCGGCGTGCCTCATGTGCGGTCCTCCTGTCAGCGTCATCCGGCGGACGCACCGTGCGGAGCGCCTCACCAGCCACCATCCACCGTGGCTCGCCCGCGGCGCGAGGGCCGAACGGTCCTGTGCCAGGACTGACCGGCCCCGGCGGTGTGCGCCCGGGACTACGCTGAAGGAGCGGGGCGGGTGCGCGGAGCCCCTCGACGGCGCCGGAGGTGTCCATGGTCGGGGACGATCGCGATGCGGCGGCGAGCGGCATTCCGCAGCTGAGGCTGGACGCGCTCAAGGCACAGATCGCGGAAGCGCGCGGTACCCGCGACCGGTTGACCGGGCTGCTCGAGGCGGTCATGGCGGTGGGGCAGGAGCTGGACCTGGCCCAGGTGCTGCGCGGGATCGTGGAGGCCGCGGTCGTCCTCGTGGACGCGGAGTACGGTGCGCTGGGCGTGGTGGGGGACGACGAGCGACTCGCCGAATTCATCCCGGTGGGCATCAGTGACCAGCTCCGGGCGCGGATCGGAGCCCTTCCCACCGGCCACGGACTGCTGGGCGAGCTGATCAGACACCCGCGGCCACTGCGCTTGGGAGACCTCTCGGAGCATGTGGCCTCCGCCGGGTTTCCGGATCACCACCCGCCGATGCGTTCGTTCCTCGGTGTACCGATCCGGGTCCGGGACGAGGTGTTCGGCAACCTGTACCTGACCGAGAAGCGGGGCGGGAAGGACTTCAACGCCGAGGACGAAGGGGTTCTGTCCACCCTCGCGGTCGCCGCGGGTGTTGCCGTGGACAACGCCCGTCGGTACGAGGAGGTCCGGCTCCGGGAGTGCTGGCTGGCCGCGAGCTCCGACTTCACGAGCGCGCTGTTGTCGGGCTCCTCCGAGATCAAGGTGCTGGAGGGCATGCTGGAGCGGGCCCGGGACATCATCTCGGCCGAGATGTGCGTCTTCTACCAGGTGGGGCCCAGCGGCGAGCTGCATGGTTCGCTGGCCCTGGGGGAGGGCGCCGAAGCGCACCGGGGGGTCGTCCTGCCGGGCAGTGAGGGGATCCTGGCCGGGCTCGTCATGGCGCGGGGCGGCCTGATCACCTTCGCGGATGTTGCCACCGATGTCCGGGTCGCGGCGCAGCCGGACGTCTGGACGGGCTTCGGGCCGGCCGCGGCGGTCACGGTGGGCACCAGGGCGAAGCTGCGGGGTGTGCTGATGCTGGCGCGGCGGACCGGGCGGCCGGCGTTCGCCGCGGCCGAGGTCGCGCCCCTGCCCGGTTTCGCCGGGCAGGCCGCCCTGGCGCTGGAACTGGCCGACCGGCGCCGCGACACCGAGCGGGTCAGCCTCCTCGCGGACCACGACAGGATCGCCCGCGACCTGCATGACCTCGCGATCCAGCGGCTCTTCGCGACCGGGATGACCCTCCAGAGTGCCCAGCGCTTCGTGGAGCAACCCGAGGCGTCCGAGCGGCTGAGCCGGTCGATCGACGACCTGGACGAGACGATCAAGATCATCCGTTCGACCATCTTCGGACTCCGCGACCACGAGGCGGCGGCCCGGCCGCCGGGGCTCCGGGTCCGCGTGGTGCGCGCCGTGGGTGAGGCGGCGGCATTGCTCGGCTTCGCTCCCGCCCTGCGCATGGAAGGGCTGATCGACACCGACGTGCCCACCCCGGTCGCCGACGACGTGGCCGCCGTCCTCGGCGAGGCCCTCACCAATGTGGCGCGGCACGCGCGAGCGGCGCGGGCGGAGGTTTCCATCATCGTGGCGGAGGGCGTGCTCGGCGTGACGGTGAGTGATGACGGTGTGGGTGTCGCGTACGGCGTCCGTCGGAGCGGTCTGCGCAACCTCGCGGAGCGGGCCGAGGCTCGCGGGGGCGCGCTGTCCGTCACGCCGCGCCCGGACGGCGGCGGAACCCGCCTGGACTGGCGGATCCCGCTCGGCCCTCCCGGGTGAGCGACCGCTCAGCGGCCCGATTCGTCGTGCTCGCGCACCTCGGCGGCGATCACTGCTGCTTGGACGCGGCGCTCGACCCCCAGCTTGGCGAGCAACCGGGAGATGTGGTTCTTGACCGTCTTCTCGGAGAGGAAAAGGCGTTTGCCGATCTGCCGGTTGGTGAGGCCCTCGCCGACGAGTTCCAGTACGGCGCGCTCCCGATCGGAGAGCACCGACAGCCGCTGATCCTCAACCGGTTTCCCGGCGGTGGGGTCCCGTAGGGAACGCATCAGGCGCGCCGTCGTCGCCGGGTCGAGCATCGACTGCCCCGTCGCCACCGTCCGGACGGCGGCGACCAGATCCGAGCCCCTGATCTGCTTCAGGACGTATCCGGCGGCGCCGGCCATGATCGCGTCGAGCAGTGCGTCCTCGTCGTCGAAGGACGTCAGCATGAGGCAGGCGAGTTCCGGCATGCGCGAGCGCAGTTCGCGGCAGACGGTGATGCCGTCGCTGTCGGGCAGCCGGACATCGAGCACCGCGACATCGGGCCGCAGGGCGGGCCCCCGGGCCAGGGCCTGCGCTGCCGTGGCGGCCTCGCCGACCACCTCGATGTCGGGCTCGGCGTCCAGGAGATCGTGCAGCCCCCGGCGGACGACCTCGTGGTCGTCGAGGAGGAACACCCGGGTGGGCATCGGGGCGGCAACCGGTGCATCGGACATCCACGCCACACCCTCGGCTCGGGATACGTCTGGGGTCAATCGTCTCAGATGGTGCTCCCGCTGCCGTGGGGCGCGTACAGGTCGAGGAGCCGGATCTGGGCGGAGACGAGCCGGTGCACGAGCACCTGACCCACCCAGTGCCACATCGCGGAGGCGAGCGCGGGGTCGGCATCCATCAGCGCGCGCACGGCGGCGGCGTCGAATTCGTCGGTGCGCACCGGCGTCCTGGCCTCGGCGCCGAAGTGCCAGGTGTAGGGACGGAACAGCCAGGACCAGCCGACGAGCTCGCCGGGACCGACCGTCTCGACCACCGCGGCCTGCCGACCGGGTACGTGTACGTCCATGCCGACGCTGCCCGACCGGATGACCCAGAACCGGCCGGCGTGCCCGCCCTGGTTGAACAGGCGCGCGCCGGCGGGAAAGTTCGCGTCGTGGGCGAGGGCCAGCAGGCTGCCGCGCTGCTCCTCGGACAGGGCTCGGGTGAAGCGGTCGGGGGAGGATGTGAGCCGGTGCAGGGATGAGGTGCTCATGGCGGTTCTCCGTTCGGGTCCACCTCCAGCCTCCGCCGGTGGCGGCGGCCCGGAAAGGGCCGTTCGGTACCTTCCCGGACCCGTGCGGCCCCCGTGCCTGCCGCGGGGCGATCAGTAGGGCCAGGACCAGTCGTCGACCTCCGGCAGGTCGGTTCCGTGATGGCGGATCCAGTCGTGACGGCGGATCCAGTCGTGATGGCGGATCCGCTGGTCGGACATGCTCTGGCGCAGCGCCGCCGCTCGGCCGGCGAGTCCCGGGACGCGGTCGATGACGTCCATGACGAGCCGGTACCGGTCGAGGTCGTTGCGCACCACCATGTCGAAGGGAGTGGTGGTCGTACCGGACTCCTTGTAGCCGCGCACGTGCAGGTTCGGATGGCCGGTCCGGCGGTACGCGAGGCGGTGGATCAGCCACGGATAGCCGCGGTAGGCGAAGACGACCGGCCTGTCGGTGGTGAAGAGCGCGTCGTACTCCGTGCCGGTCATCCCGTGCGGATGCTCTGCCCGTGGCATCAGGCGGGCGATGTCGACGACGTCGACCACCCGCACGGCCAGCTCCGGGAGGTCCCGGCTGCGCAGAGCGTGATCGGCCACCGCGAGGAAGGTGTTGGCGTCCGGGGGCAGCTAGGGGGTGTCTGACGGATGTCCGCGGCGTCGCGGCGCCCGGCACGCGCTCTCGCCGCACCGACCGAAAACCCGAGTACGTCCAGTACACGG